>NZ_JBYCKR010000226.1:0-8346 GCF_057473505.1 Acidithiobacillus sp. TH-A35
ACGGCATCTATCCCAAGCACCGCTGCACGATCCACCGCGGTGGTCCAGACAGACCAGTTATGCGCCTGTGGATAGGTATTGATAGCCAGAAGAGCTTTTTTGCCGGCGCGATGCGCATATTCTATACCGCGAGCGGTATCTTCTGGACCAAAGTTAAGCCCGGAGAAATTGCGCGCATTAGTATCGTCGCGGAAGCCCACATATACAGCATCTGCGCCGTTATCAACAGCAGCTTTCAAGGCAGGCAATCCGCCTGCCGGGCAAACCAATTCCGGTTTACGGTCATTCATATGAAATCATTTCTGATAAACCCACTGGATGAGATACTTTCCGGATGTCGGGCATACGGTCACGCTCGTCGAAATGGCGGCGCGTTGCGGATCGAAAAGTATTGGTGGAGGCCGTTGAATCATCTGGTATATGTATCCGCTCAGGGTTGCAGAGCACGATCAAGCATGTTGTGCAGGCGCCTGTCGGCATGGGTTCTACGAATGGCGCGGTCGATGGTCTGCCTTATTTGCGGACCCAATGGGGCCGGTAGGCAGCTGACCGGGACGAGCCAGTCCAGGTCTATGGAATCCAATATATTCTTAAGGTGGAGTCCAATGGACGTTTCTCCTTCCAACACCAGGCGACGCGCGAAAAAGAGGGTATCCGGATCGTCGAAGCGCAGTGCGAGGCGGCAAAAATCCCTAGCAGTGCCTGCAATGCGCAAATCGACCGGTCCGACCTGGGTTGGGGCAATCCTTCCCAGCCTTATTATTATGCGTATTGATTTTCCGAGGTCGGACACCTCGATCACAACGCGCCGCCCCTCTATCTGAAAGAGATCCGGTTGATGCTTCGCCAGAACCCGGTTAGCCATGCCCACGAAAATAGCCGTGAACACCGGATCCATAAAAATAGTTGTTGTGGCGATAAAATGGCGCGTTAGCGCATACCCAAGCTCCATGAATGTTGTCATTATTAATTTTTGTTGGAAACCCCGGCATTATTGCCAGGAGGGAATAGCGCGGCAAGCTAAGACAGCCCTCCCCTTCCCCACCTCTCCTTTATCAGTTGTTGCGCGCTATTGGGATGCTCAATTGCCCTGTTGACATTCAGATTAAAAAGCGCTACACCTGCATCGTACAAAACAATAAATGGATGTTAAAGTATTTGTAATATGCACGCCCACGGGGCGCAAACGAGGCGGTTGAGATGGACTTGCCATACCTGAAGATTAAAGGGCGGACCCTGCTCCCAGTGATACAGGGGGGTATGGGTATTGGTATTTCAGCGCACAGTTTAGCCGGAGCGGTGGCCGCGGAAGGGGCTGTCGGAACAATTGCGAGCGTGGAGTTGCGCCGCTTGCACGACGACCTGATGCGGCACCTGCGGCGCCTGAGAGACCCGGCAGCCTCAGCCCGGGCAAATCTGACCGCATTAGATCGGGAGATTCAGGAGGCGCGGCGGATTGCCGGCAAAGAGGGATTTATTGCCGTCAACGTCATGCATGCTATTTCCGGCTATCGGGAGCATGTGCTTCAAGCCATCAGGAGTGGGGTCAACGCGGTAATCGTGGGCGCGGGTCTGCCCATGAACCTGCCCACACTGGCGGCGGAATTCCCCAAAGTCGCCTTGATCCCGATCCTTTCCGAAGCACGCGGCGTGCAGGTGGTGGTGCGCCGCTGGATACGCCAGAAGCGCCTTCCGGACGCCATCATCATCGAGAATCCGCAATTCGCGGGCGGTCATCTGGGAGCTACCCGGTTAGAGGATGTTTCCGATCCTCGGTATGGTTTTGCCATTGTCCTACCGGCGATCCGCAAGCTGTGGGAAGAATTGGGCTTGAAATCCGATCAGATTCCGCTCATCGCCGCCGGAGGGATATCTTCCTTTCAGAAAATGCGGGAGATATTTTCCCTTGGCGGGAGCGGAGTTCAGTTGGGCACACCCTTCGCTGTAACCAGCGAGGGCGATGCGCACATCAATTTCAAGCGTGTCCTGGCGGATGCGACACCTAACGACCTCGTGACATTCATGAGTTCGGCAGGATTACCAGCGCGCGCGGTGCTTACCCCCTGGTTGCGCCGCTACCTGGGACGCGAGGGGAGGCTGCGCGCCTGTGCCAGTCCGGATCGTTCTCAATGCCCCAGCCAGACGGAGTGCCTGGTTCACTGCGGTTTCAAGGATGGCCATTCATCTTCCGGACAATTCTGCATAGAGGCGCAGCTTGCTGCTGCGCAGCGCGGTGATGTAGAGCATGGGCTGTTTTTTCGGGGCGCAGGACAGTTACCCTTCGGACAGAAGATCAGAGGCGTTCGCGAACTTTTGGCGTCACTGCTGGGTGAAACCGCACAGACATCCATGGAGGAGTGCATACCCAAGCTGGCTGTATGATCTTACAGCGCTGTCAAAATCGGACCAGCGCGGCTGCCGTGGCTTTTTTTGTGAGCATTCATTAGTTAATCAACAGGTTGGTGAATTCTAACACACCAGAAAAGCGCCGTCCGAAATCTGAAGTTTTTTCTATGTCACTGATTTGTTTTTTCCGATCGGGGCGTGTGGAAAACCTTTTGTGTTTCAGTGTTGACGTATAAGAACTGGTGCGCTGCGTGCCGGACGAAATTGGCAACAGATTTACGGAGTTCCGCGCGCAGACACATTTGAAAAAGGAGTTGTTGCGTTTCTTTCTTCTGGGCCAGCAAAACATACCTATGGGCCCACAAAAAAATGTGAATGGAATACTGGCGGATAACGTCTATATATAACAATGAAGCCAGTTTATTTCAAAGACGGGGTTTTGTTTATAACCGGCCTATAACTATCAAAAAACGGCAAGATGAATTTGATAGTTGCCAGCCCTAACAATCAAGGTGCCACATATGCTACCAAAAAAACCACTTTTATTCATTACTCCACTATTATCAATGACAATAGTCATGGCTTCGGCGGCCTATGGCTCCACTCTCGCTGAAACGGTCTCCACGGTCAGTGCTGTCAGTGTTACTGCGGCGACGGCGTCCGTCACCGCGAGCGGTATTCCCACGGTTGTGCAGTCCACCTGCATGGCCTGTCATGGCATGCAGGGCATAGCGGCTGACGGGGGCATGTTCCCGAACCTAGCGGGGCAATGGCGGCCCTACCTTTTGCGGCAGCTCGATCATTTTAAAACCCACACACGGTCGGATCCGCAATCACCCATCATGTGGGGGATGGTGGCTCCACTGACAGCGGCGCAGATACAGCAGGTCGCCGACTATTTTTCGCCACAGAAGCCCGCATCGGGGCATGTTTATGACCCCAAACTCGTGGCCGAAGGGAAAAAGCTGTACTTTGGTGGCCTGCCCGACAAACACATGCCGGCCTGCATGGCCTGCCATGGTGCAACACTGGCCGGTCTGCCTCCTTATTTCCCCAGGCTGGCGGGACAAAAACGCACTTATGTGATCAATCAACTGACGTATTTCAAATCCGGACAGCGGGTCGCCACCCACAAGGGCATCATGCAATATGTGGCCTCCAGGCTGAACTCTACGCAAATCACGGCATTAGCCGCTTACATAAGGTCTCGGTGAGCGCCATGATGGAGAGCGGTTATACCAAAGCGAAAGGCGACGGCACCCTGGACGGGAAAACCATACTTGTGACGGGTGCAGGGGATGGTATCGGCAAGGCGGTGGCCATCGAGTATGCCCGTCAAGGCGCTACGGTCATTCTGTTAGGCAGGACGAAGCGTAATCTGGAAGGCGTCTACGATGAAATCACCGATTATGGCTATTCCGAACCGGCGATTCTCGTGGTAGACCTGGCCAACCCGGCAAGCGACGCGTTCAAAACCGTGGGCGCCGCTATTTCCAGCGAGTTCAAACAACTGAACGGTATAGTGCATAACGCCGCAGAACTCGGGATGCTAACACCTCTGGAGAACTATGAAGGGGCATTATGGGACCATGTATTCCAGGTCAACGTAAAGTCCCCGCTGTTGGTGACGCAGCAGTGCCTCCCGTTACTGAAAGAGGCGTCGTACGCATCCATTATTTTCACGACGGACGAGTCCGGCGCAAAACCTAAAGGCTATTGGGGCGCCTACGGTGTGAGCAAAGCCGCCATATTACATATGGCCCGCATGTGGGCGATAGAGTATGCCAATACGCTTATCCGGGTGAATATCGTAGACCCAGGTCCGTGCAGAACAGGGCTGCGTCTGCTGACGCATCCCGGCATGCCGATGAAGCGATATACCCCACCTGAAGCCATCACTAGCATCTATACCAAATTAATGGATTGTGACGTTCTGTGTCATAACGGCGAGTTATTTTATGCCCAGAATTTTATCAATCCCGATCTGGATGACAGAACTGAAAAAGATTTGGCAAGTTCTACGGTGTAGTCCATCAAACAACAGACAGGAATCGATATCATGTCAGACGAAAGGCAAGACAGCAAACATGCTCCAAATGTAACACGCCGCCGCTTTCTGACGGCGCTGGTAACGGTGTCCGGCGCGGCGGTGGCAGGCACCATCGCGGTACCCATGGTGAAATCATTGGACCCAACAGCCGCCGCCGCGGCATTAGCCACCACCACCATCGATCTGAACCCTATCGAGCCTGGCATGCAAATGGTGGCGCTGTGGCAGGAGAAACCGGTAATTGTAGTAAACAGAACGCCGGAGATGCTGGCCACCCTAGATGAATCAGAGCAAAAGGGCATATTGAAGGATCCCAATTGCAATGTGCCGCAGCAACCACCCTATTGCAAGAACAAGTACCGGTCGCGCGTTCCGGAATGGTATGTTGGTATAAAAATATGCAACCACCTGTGTTGCATACCGCATTACCGGCCCAAAAAAGCCAGTGTCGCTCCGTGGTGGCTCGGCGGATTTCACTGCCCCTGCCATGGCTCGATGTACGATCTTTCGGCACGCGTAATCAAAGGGTCACCTGCCCCCCACAATATGGCAGTTCCCGAATATGACATCGATGTGGCCAAAAAAACCGTCGTTGTCACCAAAATGTACCCGCTCGCCCATTTGTGCTGAGTGTGGTAGCCGAGAAAGGAGGCTGATATGAGTTTCAAAGAGTGGTTTGTCAAACGTTCTCCGCTGCCGGAGATGTGGCGCGAGCACATGGCTGAATACTATGCGCCAAAGAACTTCAATATTTTCTACTACGCCGGGTCGTTACTTTTACTGATGGTGGTGCTGCAGTTCCTGTCCGGATTTCTGGTGCTAGCGCACTACATACCTACCGCTGAAGGTGCATACGACTCTGTTTACGGCATCATGTACGACGTGCATTATGGCTGGCTCATGCAGTATATGCACGTGGATGGCGTGTCGCTGATATTCGTGCTGCTGTATGTGCATATGGCGCGGGGCATGCTGTATGGCTCCTACCGATCACCACGGGAACTCGTCTGGATCATTGGCTATACGACCTATTTGGCGTTCATGGCGGAGGCATTCTTCGGATATGTGTTGCCTTATTCGAACCTCTCCTACTGGGCCGGTACGGTGATCACCTCTTTATTGAAGTCCATTCCGTTTATCGGTGGCTGGGTTACCACCCTGGTACGTGGTGGTCCTGGCATGAGTGGCGACACGCTGGGGCGGTTTATGGCCCTGCACGTTACATTGGTATTTCTGGTCATTGTCGGGCTGATCGTTTTCCACATCCTTTATCTCCATAAAGTCGGCTCCAACAACCCCGATGGCATTGAGATCAAGGCTAACAAAGGGCCGGATGGCCACCCCGTGGATGGCATTCCATTTCATCCCTACTACTCCGTTAAGGACTTGTTTGGATTCGGTGTGTGGCTGATCATCTTTGGCGCGATCATCTTCTATGCACCGACATTTCATCATATTTTTCTTGAACGTACCATGTCGACGCCCGCGAATCCGCTTAAAAGCCTACCGGATGTTACGCCGCCGTGGTATTTATCACCTTTTTACGCGATGCTGAGATCCATTCCCAATAAGAATGCGGGCATCATATTAATGGTGTTCGCGGTGCTGATCCCGTTCGTGCTCCCATGGCTCGACAGGAATCCGGTGAAATCGACGCGATATCGTCCGATCACCCGTATCATGCTTCTCATATTTTTCATTAACTTCTTTGTGCTTGCCTATCTAGGAGAGCAACCCCCGCTGCCGAAGTATTTTTTCATGGAAAGACTGGGGGCATTCATCTATGTGGCGTTCTTCATTTTGCTGCCATTCGTGAGCAAATTCGAACCGACCCGGACACCGCCGGCGCGCGTCCGTTTCCATGCCCACTGAGTTTGGGCAGAGAGGAGGAGTTATGAAAAGGTATGTGGTGTGGGCAGGTATGGCCCTGGGACTGCTTGCTGGCAGCGCATCTGGTGCATTTGCGGACAATGGGCCACAATTATTGACGCCGCATTATACTTATAATGCAAAGACCATCATCAGCGGCGCAAGGTTGTTTGCAACCAACTGTATGGCGTGTCACTCAATAAAATTTATGCGTTATGAGTTTTTAACCCATGATCTAGGCATGTCAAAATCAGACGTACATAAATATGTCATGTTACCGACGGGATCGACATTCAAGGATAACATGATATCCGCCATGCCGACCGGCATGGCGCATAAATGGTTCGGGCTTCCCCCGCCTGATCTCAGCCAGATGGTCCGGTATAAGAGTCAGGACTGGATATACACTTATTTGCTCTCCTTTTACCGCGATCCCAAGCGCCCGTCCGGGTGGAATAACCATGTATTTCCCAATGTAGCTATGCCAGACGTGCTTGCCCCGTATGGCGGGATCGTAAATGAACATGGAAAGCTGCTTCGTGCGGGGGACGAGTCTCCCCAGAAATTCAAGGAACAGGTCACGGATATCGTCGCGTTCTTAAGATTCGTGTCGGACCCATCCGTCGTGCAACGACACGACAAGGGGCCCTGGGTGCTCGGTCTGCTGGCATTTTTTACCATAGTGGCCTATTTCCTCAAAAAGGAATACTGGAAGGAGGTAAAATGATGAAAGGTTGTTTGGATACATGAGACGGTATCCCACCGATCGTGGTGAGGCAGGCTGTAAAACCGTTAATCTGAAGGAGCGATATCATGAATGAGAAACTGAAGGAAACCGAAAGTTCAAAAGCCGGGAATATAAGCCGTCGTGACATGCTGAAAGGCATCGCCATTACCGCTGGCATCGTGGCTGCCGGCACGGTGGTCGGGGTAAATCCCATCGGCGCGGCCCATGCTGCCGGCAACTGCCCAGGAACCACGCCAAAGGCCGAGGTGCAATATCAGCCGCATCCCAAGGGGAAAGAGCAATGCTCTGCTTGTGCCAATTTTATTGCGCCGAAGTGCTGTAAAGTGGTAGCCGGACCCGTCGCGCCTGACGGATATTGCATCGCGTTCACCCCGATGCCCGCATAGTCACATTTGTCCGTGTGTTCCTCCTGCTTCTCCCCTTCTTCGAAAGGGGAGCTTTTATTTTTTACCGTACCACGTATGCTGCGGCTTCGTTGCCCACAGAAATCCGGCAAATCGTCAGGTTGCAGCAGATGCTGGTGGTACCCTGTGATCATCCAACTGGATACTGGAGTCGAGCATGTCCGGGCAGCAATATGACCTGAAATCAAACCCCGCCATGGTGTTGGCGGATGTTACAGTCGCCCAGTCGGCATATATTGGATCGCTGATTATATTTATCTGCAGCTTTCCGTTTTTGTCTCTCGGCACGGGATTCTTCATAGTAATCGGCGCGGTGTTCATCGTTTTGGCATTTATTGATGTCGCCAACATGGCTACCCTGACGTTTACCACGAGCTGTGCGGCAGACAATGACAAATTGATTGTCAGATACGGACTGATTCGTCCGACAAGCGCCATCATACCCGCTTCGGCCATTCGCCATATAGGGATTGGTCAGAGTTGGCTTGGATCAAAACTAAAATATGGCTCGATAATTATTCTCGGAGATGATCTTGGTATCCGGTTGCAGTATATAAAGGATCCTCAAATTGCACTGGGTGCCATTAAAAACTCCATCGGACTATCGTGATGTTTTCTAGAACCATCAAAGCGGATCTGCGGACGATAAGAACGGGTCCCTGGAAACCCATATCTGTTAGTTGATTCGGTGCTGGTCATTTTCGTCGAATGGTTATGGATATATGGCACTTCCCAGTTTTCCGTTTTGTTTCTATGGAACGGCACCGGAATATTCTCCATCTTCATGGAGATCAGAAACTTCGGGAGATGTATTCTTCCGGAAGGTGGCGATAACATGGGCCTGTCCGGCTTTTGGCATGGAAAAGGCCCGAGAATACGATCCCTGACCTTTGGGGGAACTGGTGCGCAGTACTGGAGTCGAACCAGTG
>NZ_JBYCKR010000227.1:0-3475 GCF_057473505.1 Acidithiobacillus sp. TH-A35
CACGGCATGCCCCTGCCGGAGCAGATAAACCGCCAGGGCTGTCCCCCAGTGACCGGCCCCCAGCACCGCCCAACGCATGGCTTATTGCGTCGTGTAGTTCTGTTGCTGGGCCTGTGCCTGCTGATACAGTGCCTCGAAATTGACCGGATGCAGATGTAGAGGCTGGAAACCGCCGCGGCCCACCATATCTGCCACCACTTCCCGCGCATAGGGGAACAGTATTGTCGGGCAGTGCACAGCGACCAGGGCGGGCAGGTGCTCCTCCGGGATATTCTGCATGCGGAACAAACCAGACTGCTGGACCTCCACCGCAAAGTAGGTGCTTTCGCCCGCCTTGGCCTTGACCGTCACGGTCAGCGTCACTTCGGTAAGGCCATCCATGCCTTCCGCCGCATTGCTGGTGGTGTTCAGGCCCACATCCACCGTCGGCGCCTCAGTCTGCACAAAACTCAGCGGCGCGTTGGGCGACTCAAAGGAGATGTCCTTCACGTAAATGCGCTCAATCATAAAAACTGCTTCTTGTTCGTCCATAAGTCCTTTCATCCTGGATTTTTGAATTGCGAGAGACTTAGTCTACCTGAAGAGGCACCACCGGGCTACGCGTGTGCATCCGCAAACTCCGCAAAACAACACTTGCCCCATGCGCCCGTTCTGTGTAGGATCCTCAGCGCTGTCCAGGTCCCCATCGTCTAGTGGCCTAGGACACCGCCCTTTCACGGCGGTAACTGGGGTTCGAACCCCCATGGGGACGCCAAATAAAATAACAAGATAGCCAATGCGGTACGGCTAACTTTATTAAACGCTGCACTTAGCTACAAATCATAGGTGCGGCGCGAGGTGCAGCATGGCTACAATTAACCCCAGAGTAGATCAAGATAATAACGTGATCAGCTGGCAAGCCATCATTTCGTAAACGCGTGTTCCCATCCCAGACGAAAACCTTCCGCACTAAGCGCGATGCTGAATCGTGGTCAAGGATTACTGAGTCAGAAATGGTCCGTGGCATTTTTATCCAGCGCAACGATGCCGAGCGCACGCTGCTCTCTGACGCATTAAACAGATACATGCAGGAACTCAACCGCATTGAAGCGCGGCGCAACGCAGGAAACCTCCCATATCCACATCCTGCTGGCCTCTAGGCTGGCAAAGCAATCCCTGGCCTCCATCGGTTCCAGAGAAGTCTCGCGCTCGGGATCCCTCAAGCACTACAGCCTCAATGCCATCATCGCCGTCGGCTACCGCGTCAGCTCCAAGCGTGCCACCCAGTTCCGCATCTGGGCCACGCAGATTCTGAAGGAATATATCCGCAAGGGCTTTATGCTGGACGATGAACGCCTGAAGCAAGGCAAGCAGGTGTTTGGCGAGGACTACTTCCTGGAGTTGCTGGAGCGGGTTCGCTCGATCCGCGCCAGAGAACGCCGTATTTATCAGCAGATCACCGATATTTTCGCCGAATGCAGTGTGGACTACGACCCCCGGTCCGACGTCACGCAGACCTTCTACGCCATGGTGCAGAACAAGTTCCACTACGCCATCACCGGCCAGACCGCCGCCGAGATCATCCACAGCAAAGCCGACCACACCGCTGTGCTGACCCAAAAGGGCAACATCAGCAAAACTCAGGCCGATCAGAGAACGCTAGCCGAATATGCAGAATTCAACCGGACACTGAAAATCGAGTCGGACTTTGACCGGGTACTAAAGGAGACGAAGGCGCTGGGGGATAAAAGCCAGAAGTCCGTGCGCAAAGGTCGTGGCTCGAAAAAACAATGAGCGTCACCGATTCCTTACCTCGCAGCATCCCGTAGTCCTTCGCAGCGTTACCCATTGGCCCCTATAGCAAATAGTTCGGTAGTAAACTGAACACCACCAGACAGGGAAATATCTTATTTTGCTCCATACATTATCCCAATGCCTTCCGTGCGTTCACAAAAATCCGCATCCAAGGTGTAGCCTCACCCCACTCCGGCGGCCGCCAGCTCATTTGTAAACTGCGCACGACCCGCTCCGGGTGCGGCATGAGGATGGAGACCCGACCGTCCTCGTTGCAGAGGCCGGTAACACCTTGCGGGGAGCCGTTGGGATTGGCTGGATACTGCACTGCGGGCCGCCCCTGGGCATCCACAAAGCGCATGGTAACAGGCGCTGCGACCGGCTGATCTCCGGCGAAGCGCGCCTGCCCTTCGCCGTGGGCGATAACGATGGGCGCGTAAGTGCCCGCCATACCCGCGAACCACAGCGACGGCGAATCCACGACCTCGACCATGGCCAGTCGGGCCTCGAACTGCTCCGAACGATTGCGCGCAAAATGCGGCCAATGCGCCGCGCTGGGGATAATGTCGCGCAGTTCCGCCAACATCTGACAGCCATTGCAAACGCCCAGGGCGAGGCGCGAGGTATCGGCAAAAAAGGCGGCGAAATCGTCCCGCAGACGATCATGGAAAAGGATCGATTTGGCCCAACCCGCACCGGCACCCAACACATCTCCGTAGGAAAAGCCGCCGCAAGCGGCCATTGCCTGGAAATCCGCCAAGCGATGACGACCGGCCGCAAGGTCGCTCATATGCACATCCACGGCGGTAAAACCGGCACGATGGAAAGCCGCCGCCATCTCGATCTGACCATTGACACCCTGCTCCCGGAGGATCGCCACGCGGGGTCCGGCCCCGGTCTGAATCATCGGCATCTGCGGGGTAAAGGAGAGATGGGAGAACAGCGGCGCATTCTCGCTGGCCACCAGAGCAAAAGCCTCTTGGGCGCAAAGCGGATCATCGCGCAGGGCCTGCATCCGGTTACTGGTCTCCGCCCAGGTGCGCAGCAGGTCAGCGACCGCTTCGTTCAGGATGGATTGGCCACCCTGTTGCACTTGCAAACGCCAGTGGTCGGTCTTTACCTGACCAATGACCTGAGCCCGTCCAGCGAGGTCGGCATCCGCAAAAATCTGCGTGATTTGCGCGCGCTGGGCGGCCGGGGTCTGAATAAGCACTCCTGGTTCCTCGGCAAAAAGAAAGGACCAGACCTCTTCACCCGAAGGCAACTGGATATCCGCCCCGCAACGGCTGGCGAAAGACATTTCGCAGAGGGTCGCCCAGAGACCACCGTCAGAGCGGTCATGGTAGGCCAGCACCAGTTCCTGCATGCGCAAAGCCTGCAATGCAATGAACAGGCCGCGCAGCAACTCCGGGGCATCCAGATCAGGCGTCGTATCGCCCATCTGCCCCAAAGTCTGGGCCAGGATAGAAGCGCCGAGCCGACCACACTCCAAGTCCACCAACCAGAGATCGGTATCTGGTTGGGCAGACCACTGAGGGGTCCAGCTCTTCCGCAAATCCGCCACGGGCGCGAAGGCCGAGATGATCACCGACAGGGGCGACACGACGGCCTTTTCCACACCCTCCTCTCGCCAGATAGTGCGCATGGACAGGGAGTCTTTGCCCACCGGGATGGCAAGGTCCAGCGCCGGACAGAGTTCCAG
>NZ_JBYCKR010000228.1:0-5140 GCF_057473505.1 Acidithiobacillus sp. TH-A35
TGGGTCATCTTGTGGGCGGCAAAGAGAGCCTGAGCACCTGTGACCCAGGCAAAGAAGAGCAGTACGATCACGCCCTGCTCGAAGAAGAGGTGCGTGGCCACAAAGAAGTGCGAGAGACTTAGCACCAGCACCGGCACCAGGATGGTCAGTGCGGCAGCGGTGAGCCAAGGCAGGCGTAAAGGCTTAGTCGGGCGCCGTTCGACGATGTAGACATAGATTGGGTCCGGCGGCACCCCGTCATTGGCACGGGCATCACCAATGGCATTACCTGCTCCGAGGAAGAGCGAGGCATTGAAGAAGCCATGGGCAATGAGGTGGAAAACCGCCAACGGAAAGGCCCCAAGGCCACATTCCATGACCATGAAACCCATCTGCCCCATGGTGGAATAGCCCAGGGACCGCTTGACGTCATTCTGGATGAGCATCAGGGCCGAACCGACTACGGCGGTAATCAATCCCACCACGAAAGCAATGTGCAGGGCAAGGCCTGTGTACTCGAAGATCGGCGCGAAACGGTTGAAGAGAAAGCCACCGGCATTGACGATACCGGCGTGCATCAGGGCCGAGACCGGGGTCGGCCCATCCATGGTGTAGGGCAACCAGCCGTGCAGCAAAAACTGCGCCGAGCGAGCAAAGGCCGCTAGCGCCACGAGAATCCCTGTCCAGGCCGGTACCGTCATCCCCCAAATCTGGACAGCGTTGGGCGCCGCCGCGATTTGGGCGAAGATCACTGGCAGGGCGAGACTGTGATAGCTCTTGTAGAGGATGAAGGCAGCCAACCAAAGGGGAAGATCGCCAACCCGATAGGTGATCTGCGTCCAGAAGGCATAGCGTCCAGAAGCGGGCCGGTCGGTATCGTGACCGAGCAGGAAATAGAGGAGCACTCCGACCAAGAACCAGGCCACGAGCAAGGTGATGAGATCAGCAGCAGAAACCATGAAGAGGATGGTTGCCGTCATCAAGTCGAGCATGGCAAAGAAACGTGGATAATTGGGCTCCTCAATCATGTAGCGTACCGAGTACATATGCACCAGCAGACTAATGCCAGAGACGAAGGCCCACATGATCAGGGTCAAAGGATCAAGCCAGATGCTCCCCCAGATCTGGCCGATATACTCCACCCGGGGCAGCCCAACTGCGACATAATTGCCAAGCAGAATCAGAGACAGCAAAAAGGTAACCAGGGTGGCCAGCACACTGAGCCGGGCTGCACCCGTCTTGCTATGCCGCAGGACGGCAAAGATCAGCAATGCCGCGAGGGCAGGCACGAAAGGTACGATGATCGCTAGAGGGTCCATCGCCAACTCCTCACCAGTTACGCTCCTTTCCAGCCAGCCGGAATACTGCTTCATAAGATGCCCGGACATAACGTCGGCCGGATGCCCCGCCCTTGAACGCGCTGGACTGAAACCACTTTAACCATCCATTTTAATTAAGTTAAGTTAAGTATAGTGAATATTATCTTATAGTATTATATAAACGTAATATTACATTATGCTTCTGCACCGGCTAAAGATTTCTACGGCGCTGGCACCCTACCCGGCTCGCCGATGGGAAAGGTCGGGACTGGCACCATCTTTGGCATCTGCGCGATAAAAAGGTAGGCATGGTACAGGTGATGATCCCTCAGCACCGCCACTTCGTAGCAAGGGCTGCATGGGGTTTCATGGACGCGACCTTGCAAACAGCACTTTCGCGTTTCCCGTATCGTTGAACGCCCTGGAAGCCTCCGTTTCAGCGGACTTGCGGTCTAAACCGGGCACCGCAGGAGTCCAAGTGCGGCACTGGGTCAGGATCTCAGCCGCACGACCGCCGCAGCCCCATATCCGGATGCAGCGCTCTGCTTCGATACGAATCGCTTCCCGGACACCCTCCACCAGACCGGCATATCCTCCCTCCGGGGCCAGCGTGTTTTCCCGAATACGTCGTGCAGCAACCTCGAACAGCGGTTCACAGTAATTGACCTTGGCTGCGCCGGAGCGGATCAAACGTCGGAATTGATCATCGGTGAAACCTGCACTGCCGTGAATCGCCAGGGGGATGCCAACAGCTTGGTTAATTTTCGAGAGACGGGGAAAATCATGTTTGGAGCCTCCGCTGCTTATTCTGCTCACAGATACCGCCAAGCAGCCTACCCCGCTTCGCTCGACGTAATGCTTGGCTTCGAGCGGGGAAGTCGGGCAACCCGCCGCAGACTCTGCCGCATCATCGAGTTGCACGCTCTCCAAATGGCCCAATTGGCCCACGACCAGTACGCCGCGTGGAGCAGCCAGATTGACCACTTTTTTGGTTAGCGCAACGTTTTCCGGCAGCAGGCAGGACGATGCGTTGAACACCACTCCGCCGCACCCTGTGCCAATCGCACCCTCCGCCAATTGGGGGTCGTTGTCCACCTCGACCTGGAACGACACGGGAATAGTGGCGCGCTGACCCATTTCGATTACGGCCTTGGCCAAGGATTCAATGCCACCTGCTCCGGGATACGATTTGGATAAACTCAGGATGACGGGCGCGCGCAGATGCTCGGCAGCCTCGATCACCCCCTCCAGGATATCCCAGCCAGCCACGCCGAAGGCGCCTACCGCATAGCCGTGGCGATAAGCGTGGTGCAACATGTCCGTCATATCGATCAAAGGCATCCTGTCCTCCTCAAAGTGCGCAAACATGGGCACGTTCCATAGACGTAGTTTCTGCAGTCTTTTCCGCTGACGACTCCCCATGTCCAAATCAAAAGTGTTCGGCCACCCGACCGAAATTTCGACGAGGCTTCCGGCTTCATTGAGTCAACCCCAGATAAAGCAGCGGAAGTTTCTCCGGCAACCGCTGCACGTGGTCCACCACCATGTAGTTCTTGGCACCAAAAATACGCGACACATATTCGTCTGCCCTGGGATCGAGACTCAGGCAATAAGTGGCGATGCCGTTGCGCGTCAAATCTTCCACCGCTTTCTTAGCGTCGTAACGCAGGTACTGAGGGTCGCGCACGTCGTTGTCGGCGGGTTCGCCATCGGTGAGCACGAGCAGCAGCTTTTTGTTGCTGGACTGACGTTTCAGTATCGAGCCAGCGTGGCGCATCGCTGCCCCCATGCGCGTGGACAGCTGGCCGGTCATGCCCGCCAAGTGCGCCTTTGCCTTATCATTGTATGGCGCGTCAAAATCCTTGAAGCGAAAATACTCCACGTCATGGCGGCCGTTGGAATCGAATCCGTGGATGGCGAAGGGGTCGCCGATCTTATCCATGGCATCGGCGAGCAGCACCGTGGCCTCGCGCGCCAGCTGCAACACGGTATTTTCCGAGCCCAGCACCGGGTCGTTGGTGGATTCGGACAGGTCGATCAGGAGCAGCACCGACAGATCGCGCACCTTGCGGATATTGCGCATCATGATGCGCGGGTCGGGCTGCTCGCCCATGCGCATCTCGATCATGGCGCGGATTGCCGCGTTCAGGTCGATCTCGTCGCCGTCCTCCTGCTTGCGCAGACGCTGCACACCCTGGGGCTGCATGGCCTCGATCAGGAACTTGAGCCGCCCGATGATCGGTTTGTGCTTGGTCACGATCTGTTCAATCATCTCCAGGCCACCGCTTTTGGCGTGCTTTTCCAACACCGTGCACCAGTCCGGGCGATCCAGTTGCATCTGGTAGTCCCACTCCGCGTAGTGGTAGGGCTGGGGCGGTGGTTCCTTGCCTTCCAGCTCGTTGTAGCTCTTGCCGAGGTCTTCGTAGGGGAACAGCTCGCTGGAGAGTACCCAGATTTCTTGCGCGTCGTCGCCGGCGGTCTCGACCTCGAGCTCGTTGACGAATTCCATGAGACTAACCTGCTTGCGCACCTGCTTGTCCTGCCACGGCACCGCGTGCTCAAAGTCCGATACTTCGGCGGAATCCCACAGATGGCGGTTGTCGTCGCGATAGGGCGCGCTGAGCACGTCGGTATGCGGGCTGTATACCAGCCGCAACTGCATCAGATCATGGGCAAGCGTCACCCCCAAGTCCCACGCGAGCTGATTGCTCACAAGCTGATTTGCCCGCTCGGCAAACATCAGCCTGGCCTTCGCAATCAACGGGTCGGGATCGGCGTAGTCAGGGTCCAGCAGCGCACGTGCGATACGGTTAAGATAATCGCCGACGCTCGCGTTCTGGTCGGGCGTGACAAAATGGAGCTTTTGCCACAAAGGTGCGAGGCCGGGGAAAGCACTAATCGCCAGTTGTTCCACACGCGCGTCTTCCATGGCGCCGATAACCAACATTTGCAGGGGTGTAAGCGCCTCGGCGGAAAGCGCTTCCCGGGTATACATCTGATGCGCCGCGGCGTGAGCGCAGGCTGCGCGATAAAGTTCCACGCCGCCGATCTTGCCGGAAGGAAGCTCCAGGTCATCATAGGCGTCGGGCAAGTGGATGATGTAGCCCTCAATATAGGGCTGATAGCCCTCGCGTTGCTCGAAATCGCCGCTGGTGGGGCGCATGAAGAAATCGCGCCCCCACAAGGCGCGTAGATACATGCCGATGCGCCGCTGCACATCGATGAACAGGGTGCCTTTACGCTCCTGTTGTAATACACCGATGGATTCCGGACTTTCTAAGGAGAAATACTTCGTTTGGGCTTCGAAATCCGTCTTGTGCGCCTGCGCACCCCACAACGCCCAGCGCCGCAGACCACCCAGCGTCAGTTGGCCGAGCAGGATACCAAGGTGATCCAGCATCGGGCGCACACCACGCGGTGCCTGTGCCAGCAGGGTGTCGATCAGGTGCAGATAGCCCCGGAACAGATCCAGGTCGCCCAGCCGCGCCGCAGCGACGGGGCTAGAGGAAAACAGCAGGGAGATCACTGCGGCGCTGGTTTTGGAATACATCTTGATGGCAGCCGCCAGCAAATCGCTCACGGCGTCTTCACCCAGTTCGCGCGCCACGGCTGGCGCACTCTGGATATAGGACACCACAAGGTCGGTGCCGCGCCCCAGCGACTTTAGGCTGGCCGCGCCGCGCAGATAGGTCTCTAGGCCACGCGGGCTAAATATCCGCAAGGCCTCCCCCCAAGACGCGCGCAGCACCTCGCCAGCGTGATCTCCGAGCTCGTCCAATATGTTCTGATACTTTTCGAGTTCGACCGCCATCATTTTGCTCCGTCAAGCTCTGTAATACCGC
>NZ_JBYCKR010000229.1:0-4477 GCF_057473505.1 Acidithiobacillus sp. TH-A35
GCACCAGACCCTGGGTATCGCGGTCGCATTCTGGCTGCCGCCGACGGATAACACGGGTAGTCCGTTGCAGATGTTTCCAGCGTCCACCGAACTGGAAGCTCCACAACGCAACCTGCGGGCTGCCGCCCGGTGGAGCTTTCTGAATAAAAAGAATGCCGGGATGAGCACCGACACGCTGGCGGATATCCCGGCGCTGTTTATGCCCATGCTGTCCGGCGAGCGTGCGCTGGGGGTCATGATGCTGTCTGATCTCGACCTGCGTCGGGCCCCCGCAGACTGGTTGCGCTTTCTCGAAACGGTGGGGCGACTCATCGCGGTGGCTCTGGATTCGGCGCAAGCATCCCGGCAACGTACAGAAGCGGATGTCCGTTTGCGGGTCGAGCAATTGCAAAATGCGCTTTTAGGCGCCGTTTCCCATGACCTCAGGACGCCATTGGCTGGCGTACTGGGCACAGCGACGACACTCCAGCGCAATGCGCAGGGGCTGACTGCGGAAGAGCGAGGTCTCCTCGAAAATATCCGTGAGCAGACGGAAAAGATGGAATATACCGTGGATCGCATTCTGCACATGGCCGCGTTGCACTCCGGGCGACTCCATCTCCAAAAGGAATGGGTCCCTTTAGAGGACATGCTGGTCACCGCGCGCAAGCAGATCAAGACCGTATGTGCGGATCGGCCTTTTCAGACGCGGATATCCAAAGACCTGCCGTTGCTCCACGTAGATCCCCAACTGCTCGTGCAGGTGCTCACCAATCTCCTTGAAAATGCCTGCAGATATACTCCGAGTGATCGCGGCATAGAATTAGAAGCCAGTGCGAACGATACCGAGATCAAGGTCTGCATCATTGATCACGGCTATGGTGTTCCGCCCGGTCGCGAAGAGGAGATATTTACCCGCTTCAGCCAGGTCAAACCGCCCGTCGGGCTGGGCGGCAGCGGATTAGGCCTCGCGATTTGTGCTGCTATTATAGAGTTGCACGGCGGACGTATTTGGGTGCGTAACCGGGTCGCAGTGCGCGGTGCGGTGTTTTGTTTTACCGTACCTCGGGAGACTGAGCCGCCTATGCCATCTGACGGAGATTAAGTCATGACGACCATACACGAAGGCGATCTGGATATCCTGCTGGTGGAGGATGACCCGAGTATTGGCGGGTTTCTGCAGGCGGCGATGGACCGCGAACCAGGGTATCGCTTGTACTGGGAAACCACGCTGAAAGATGCCTGGAAGGCTTGGGAAAAACGACAAATCCAGGAAAGTCGGCCATTCGCCTTGATTCTGCTGGACCTTGGTTTACCGGATGGGGATGGACAGGGACTGATTCGTCGCTTACGCGCCCACGGAGGCGAGCTGGCACTGATCATTGTCATCTCAGCGCGCGGGAGCGAGGCTGACAAGGTACAGGCCCTCGATAGTGGTGCCGACGATTATCTGACCAAGCCGTTTACCATTGGCGAGCTGCTCGCACGCCTGCGCGCACATTTGCGGCGACGACCAGCAAATGCATTCGCCGAATCTTCCCATTGGGTCATTGGCGTCTTGGAGCTGGATGATCTCACCCATACCCTTCGCAAGGGCGGGGTGTCCATTCCGATGACGCCCAAGGAATATCAACTGTTCCACCTTTTTGTGATGAATCAGGGGCGAATATTGTCGTATCGACGAATTCTTAGTGCAGTGTGGGGAGAGCAGAGTAGCGATCAGGCCCATTATGTAAGGTTATATATCAAACGACTGCGGGAAAAGATTGAGGATGATCCTGGAATGCCACAATATCTGGTGACCGAAAAAGGGGTTGGGTACCGATTTGGCGATCCGGAGGTGTCAAGATGACACTACTCAAGGGCAAGATGGCACGCGCTTTTGCGGCGAAGATAAAACCGTAATCAGTCATCGCCATCCGCATGTTTTTGCGCCAGAAATCCAACGCCATCCAGCACTTGATAGAAGTCCCGCGCATAATAATCGGGCGCTACATCGTTATAGGATTTGCTGCCCTGATTGGAGTCCACAAAGATGGTTTTCATCCCCGCCTGTTGTGCGCCGTAAATATCCCGATACATGTCATTGCCGACATAAATGGCTTCATGGGGAGCCACTTCCAATTGCTCTGCGGCCATGGCGAATAATCGGGAGTCGGGTTTGCGATAACCATAGTCACCGGAAATAATCCGTATATCAAAATATTTTTTAATACCCATCGCGCGCATTTCGGGGAGGGCGAAGCAGCGTTGTGCGTCAGAAATAGTGGCCAGTCGGTAGGTTTCCTGCAGGCTTTTCAGCGTGCGCTTAATGCCATCGTAACGCTCCAGGCGGGTGCGGGAGAGGCCACGATGCAGGCGTGCCAATTCTTTTGCCAGTCTTTCCCGGCCTTTGACAGGTTTGCTGTTCTCCTGGATAAGCAAGGTGTGCCAGATCGCCTCGACGTCTATTTCCGGATATCGTTCAGCGGATTGGCGTTTTCTCTCCTTCATGATGGCGAAGTAGCGTTCCCGGACCTCTCGCCGGTTCATAAAGACCCGGTGATAAGTGAGATAATGGGAAATGCCGCGATAAATTTCTTCCATTTCCTCATTGGTTTCAATGTTGATCATGGTGCCATAAAGATCTAAACAGACGGCGCGTATGGACATGGTATTACCTCCGCAGAATGTGAATGGCTTCGTGGACCAGGGCTTGGCTGTAGCGCCAGTCAAGCCAGGAATTACGGGCAATGCGTAACAGGGTTATGCTCATATAAAAGGGTATTCGCTCAGTAATCGATGCAAAAGCCGCATAGCGGTCCGGAAAATGGGTGCTGTATTCCCAGAGAAAATGACCGATAAATGGTTCGGCATGCTCTCCATGATGGGTGCTGCGCATGAAATGATGTTTTATTTCCCCGGCAATCATGCCGAGATCATACGCGCGATCTGCAAACTGCATACGTTCCAGATCAATGGCGATGGTGCGCCGATGGGCTGCGAAGAGAAAATTGGAGGGCGTGGCGTCGCCATGGATCAGAACTTGCCGGTCTGCCCACATACTGCCCATCTGCTGCCAGTGCTCCCGGTAATGATAGAATTCACCGGTCTGATGGGCGGATATCCGGTGGCGTCTTTGCAGGCGCGCCATGATCTTGTCGAAATAGGCAAACTGCGCATCAAAGCGCACTGTTTCAGAGCGTGCGGTCCAGTTATGTAATTTGGCAAGGAAATAGGCGAGGTCCGTCAGACGTGCATATAATAATTTTGCATCATTACGTTCAATGCTCTCCTCGATGACTCTGGAGAGGGGTTGTCCCGGACAGAATTCCTCTATAATGACACTGTTCATATCCCATGAAATTCCCAGGGGTTGCGGAATATACAGTCGCCCGGTTTTGAAGCCCAGGTCGCGCAACATATGCATATGCCGCCATTCGTTGTGTACCCGGTCCCAGGCTTGTTGCGGATCTTTATTGGTCCGGTTGAAGAACTTGCCGATGACTTTCCGCTGTGAATGGGTTTCCTCGTAGAGAAAAACTTCATTGGATGCCGGAAACTGAAATACCCGAAACTGATGGGGGCGCTGTTCTGTGAGTAGCTGTGGATATATCTGCTCTTGCAGATACGTGTAGAGCGGATCATGGGGATTCAGGCGGCCCAGATATTTCATTTTAACCCTTTTGCCTTGTCATGAATCTCCGGAGAAGGGTGGGGAATGCAGCGACGGATGCAACTGTATCCCGATGACTTTCCAGCCTGGTTCCGCGCTCTTCAGCAGCGGTGTAACGTTTTGCAGAATTTGTTGCTCCAGTGCGGACTGGGCGGTGGTGGAAGTGGTGATGCCAGCCAAATCCGGAAACGCCATGAAGGGGTTGGCGATGCGCGCGTCAAGTTGTTCCTGCAGGGGGTGAAGCTTCTTCCAGGGGCCATTGCCCTGCATGATCGCCACCGGATGAATAGTCAGAGCTTCGATTTCCCCGGCATGGTTGGTGACGGTGACGCCATAAGACCCAAGATCGACGGCACGTTGAACTGGCGTTGGCACCGCGGATTCCGGTGTCGCTACCGGCGCGCCGATTCTGCGCGGACGAACCGGCAGGTTAAGGGCAATGCCCACGGCGACGGCGGCGAGCAGGACCGCCAGGACGCCGAAAATCACCCATCGACCACGACCGGATTTGGCTTGCTTTTTTTTGCGGGCTGCCAATCTCCGTTTCTCCTTTGCCGGGTAAGCAACATCTGCTCGTGCGATATCCTCTCTGATGAGCAGGGACACCGTCAATGTACTCAATAGAATGCTTGTACCATGGGCGAGGTCGGTAAAACAAACACGATGCAGTGTTGTGATGCGCAGGGTTGCATTACACTCCCCACTCAGTTCTGGTATTTACACAGACCATAAAAGAGGAAGCATGCCATGGCGGCAGGTCATTTGCGGCGGGAAGGGGGGCTGATCGGGCTGCTTTACGCGAGTCTGGGAGCCATAGTGGGTTCCGGCTGGCTGTTTGGGCCG
>NZ_JBYCKR010000230.1:0-2862 GCF_057473505.1 Acidithiobacillus sp. TH-A35
CATTCACCACTGTACTGCTTCATTCCCCTTCCTCCTGCTCAGCAGCCCCGGTCCCGGTGAAACGTGCCTTTCCTGCCCGCTTAACGCGCCGTCGTACCTGAAAAAAATCCCTTAGCAAAATCGCGGATGACGCCGCCAGTAAACCGCCCTGCGCTATGATACGGTGATTTAATCGATCATCTTCCAGCAGA
Organism: Acidithiobacillus sp. TH-A35; assembly: GCF_057473505.1. NCBI lineage: Bacteria > Pseudomonadati > Pseudomonadota > Acidithiobacillia > Acidithiobacillales > Acidithiobacillaceae > Acidithiobacillus > Acidithiobacillus sp. TH-A35. The sequence continues at coordinate 192 of NZ_JBYCKR010000230.1, forward strand.
TGGTAAAGACTTTCCACCGCGCCCGCTTTGGGGTCGGTAGCACCATATACGAGCCGCCCTACCCGCGCATGCAGCAGTGCCCCCGCACACATCACACAGGGTTCCAGCGTGACATAGAGGGTCGTCCCAGTCAGCCGGTAGTTTTGCTGGGAGCGTGCCGCCAAACGCAACACGCGCACTTCTGCATGGGCGCTGGGGTCGTGTTCCTGCACCGGCATATTGTGCGCCGCCGCCAGCAGATGCCCGTCCGCATCCACCAGAACAGCCCCCACTGGCACCTCACCGTGCCCCGCCGCCCGCGCCGCGTAGTCCAGCGCCAGCGTCATCCACGCCACGTCCCGGGAATCAAAATCCGCTTCTGTCAATGTCATGGAACTCCTCAATTCACCTCACTAAAAGCCGGATGCTCCCGCAGCGCCACCGGATTCCGGGCGCATTGTAACAATTTCCGCTGCTGCCCGCCTTGACAGAATCGGGAATGCTACTAATTTCTCCCTCACTTGCCCAAAGACCTCGTACTTTGCGCAACTGTTGTTGCTTTTTTGTAAACCGCATTAATGTAATATTTGTCAGACTAAAAAAAGGGAGTAAACGTGCTGCGCTTACCAAGTCCTCCTTTGCTCGGCCTGGATATTAGTCCGGACGCGGTAAAACTCGTTGAACTCTCGCAGTCCCGAGGGAAGCTTCGCGTCGAACACGCAGACTCCGAGACGCTCCCGCCAGGCGCCGTCAATGATCGCGACATCCAGGACGCTGAAGCGGTCAGGCGTGCGCTGCGCACCATTCTTGAACGATCCCGCATCCGGACCAAGGCCGTGGCGACCGCTTTGCCGGCCGATACGGCCATCGTCAAGGTCATATCGCTTCCGGGCGATTTGGATGAAGTGGCTATAGAAGAGCAGATTCGCTTTGAAAGTGGCCAGTACATTCCCTACAGCATTGATGCCGTCAATTTTGATTTCGCGGTGCTTGGGCCGGACGCCATCAGAAAAGGGTATAACCATATATTGCTGGTGGCGTGCAAAAAAGAAGCCGTCGAAGACCGCGCTGCGGTGCTTGAAGAGGCGGGCCTCAAGCCCAGAATTATTGACGTCAAGCCTTTTGCGCTCTGGTTATTGCATGAGCACCTCGCCAGAGTGTCTCCACAGGAACGCAACATTTCGGGCGGAGCGGTCGTCCTGGTGGAGATGGGTAGCGCCACCACGAATATTTACGTCTTTCAGGAAGGTCATCCGGTTTACTCCCGTGAACATAATTTTGGCCTCAGTCGTCTGATTGAAGAAATCCAGCGCCGCTATGGCCTCGACATCAACGACGCACAACGCATGGAGCGCTTCGGCGGATTACCGCCGGAATATGGGCGTGATGTGCTCAGCCCCTTTGCCCGGAGCATGGCACAGGAACTGTTTCGCTCCCTGGATTTCTTTCAGGCCAGCATGCCGGACATTCCGGCGGGATCGGTGCATCTCTTTGGTGTCGGAGCCCGGATTCCGCAACTTGCCGAACAATTGCGCCAGCTCGTGAACTTTCCGGTTTACGTGCCTGATCCTTTTGTGGGCATGGAAATGGCTCCTCAGATCAGTCGTCGCTTTATGGATGCAGACCGATCGTCTCTGGCTGTTGCCTGCGGGCTGGCGTTAAGGAGGATTCCGGCATGATCCGTATCAACCTACTGCCCTATCGGGAGGCCCAGCGCACCCGGCGCAGCCAGCTTTTGGCGCTAGCTCTCGTCGGCATCCTGTTGCTGGCCGCCCTGTTCTACTACGGTATTTACAGCATTTTCAGTGCGCGCGTCTCTGCTGAGCAGAAAAAAGTGCAATATCTGCAGAACGTCACCACCCAACTGGACAAAAAAATCGCGTCCATTGCCGACCTGCGTAAGAAACGTGATCAACTGCTCGCCCGTGAAGGCATCATCACCGACCTGCAAGACCAGCGGGATATGGTAGTGCGTCTCTTCAACACCCTGGCCAGCGTTACGCCCAACGGCGTGTTCCTGACCCACCTCAAACAGGTGGGCAACGCTATTACCGTCGACGGCTATTCCCAGGCGAATGATCAGGTCGCGGCATTTATGCGCAACATTGAAGCCTCAAAGATTTTTGAGAAGCCAGAACTGAATATCATCAGTAAATCCAGGCTAGGTAATGAAGAGGTGGGGCAATTCACGCTGCAGATGAGCATCCGTACGCCAACTGCCGCGAATAAAAGTGGCGCATCCGCGCAGAATAAGGATACACAGCCATGACCTTTGATGAATTCCGCAACCTGCAAATCGATGACGTCATCCGTTGGCCGGTCAAAACCAAGCTCATCGTCGTCGCCATCATCGTCCTAGTTCTCGGTATCCTGGCTTGGTTTGAGTTCATTTCACCAGAAAATAACCTGTACAATCAACTAAAAACCCAGGAAGGTAGCCTGAAGATTCAGGTGCGGCAAAAGCAAATGCTGGCCGCCTCCCTGCCCGCCTACCAGGCTCAGATCAGGGAGATGAATCGGCGTTTCCAGGACTTTCTGCAGCAGTTGCCCAATCGCACCCAGATCCCTTCTTTGCTGGATGATGTGACTCTGGCAGGACGCAGCCGCGGGCTGGACTTTGAACTCTTCCAGCCTACCGGCGAGGTCAACAAAAACTTCTACGCGAAGATACCGGTCAAGCTTAAAGTGGTTG
>NZ_JBYCKR010000231.1:0-3701 GCF_057473505.1 Acidithiobacillus sp. TH-A35
GGCAGAAGACCGCCGTATATGGTGATCATGCTGGTCCGGGTCGTTCCTTGGGGAGTGCGTAAGATGTCGGGAATCAGCGGAATCGTCAATACAGCACTTACGGGATTGCAGGCTGCGCAAAATGCGCTGCAGGTAACCGGCAATAACATCGCCAACGTCAACACCCCCGGCTATAGCCAGGAAAACGTAGTGCAGTCTACCACCACGCCCACTTTCATCGGGGGCCAGTACTATGGCAACGGCACCCAGATCACGACGGTGCAGCGGAGTTACAGTAGTTTTCTGCAAGGGCAGGTATGGTCGGCGACCGCCAGCGCGAGTGGCCAGGCCACGCTTTCCAGTTCGCTCCAGCAGGTCCTCGGGATACTCAATAACGGCGGCGTCAGTTCACAGGTCAGCCAGTTTTTTTCCGGGGTGGCGCAGGTGGCCGCCAGTCCCAGCGATATGCCCGCGCGTCAGAGCATGCTCAGCAATGCCCAGAATCTCAGCCAGACCTTTCAGTCCCTCGGCCAGCAATTAAGCAGCATCGGTGTCGGCGTCAACCAGCAAATTGGCCAGTCGGTCACCCAGATCAATGATCTCAGCCAGCAGATCGCCCAAATGAATACGCAGATCTCCACCTTGCAGGGCGCGGGTAATAGTGCCGCCAACGACCTCCTCGACCAGCGTGACCAGCTCCTCACCCAGTTGAACAGTCAGGTGGGCGTGCAAGTGCTGCATCAGAACAACAGTCAGATCAACGTCTATCTCAGCAACGGGCAGGTGCTGGTGGCGGGGAGCAAATCCTTCGACCTCAAAACCCAGCCCAGCGCTTACAACCAGCAGACCATGGACGTCGCCTACGCCAGCAGTGGTGCGAACATCAGCCATAACCTCAGCGGCGGCACCCTCGGTGGCCTGCTGCAGTTCCGCAGCCAGTCCCTCAACCCTGCCCAGAATGGCTTGGGGCAATTGGCGGACGGCCTAGCGGCGGCCCTCAACGCGCAGCAGGCGCAGGGGCTAAATCTCAACGGCAGTAGCGGCACGGCGCTCTTTGCCACGGGCGGTGTGCAGATTTTTGCCAATCAGGCGAATACGGGTAGTGCAACCATCAGCGGCAGCATTACCCATGGCGGCGCGCTGACCGCCTCCGATTATATTCTGACAAATGCAGGCGGCGGTAACTGGACGCTGGCGGATCGCGGCAGCGGACAGGTTGTGGCCACCACCCGCGGCAGCGTCAGTAGCGGTGTGACTACCTTGAGCTTCGGAAGTTCGGGCTTCAGCGTCAGTGTCTCGGGCGCGGTCTCCGGCAATAGCTTTCTCATCGAGCCCACCCGTCTGGGCGCCAGCAATATGCAGACCGTAATGACCGATCCCTCGGGCATCGCCGCCGCCAGCCCCTATGTCAGTAGTCCGGGGCAGGTGGTCAGCGGCAGCCTGGTCAACACCAATCTCGGCAATATGATCCTGTCTGCGGGTCAGTATGTGAGTGGCACGGGTTCCGGTGCCAGGCTGGTCTCCGGGCTGGCCAGTTTCCCGACGCCATTGCAGGTCACCTTCACGCAGGGAGGGTCGGGCAATGCAGCCGTCCACTTTCAGATCAGCTCGGGGAGTGGGGGCGCCGGGGTGATCACCAGCGGCAGCGTGTCCCTGGGCGGGTCGGGTACCAGCATCGCTATCCAGAATCCCAACCCGCCTGGCGGCTACTGGCAGGTGAACCTCAGCGGTAGTCTGGCGGCATCGGGCGACGCCTTTACCCTCAGTCCCGGCGGCGTGGGTAGTAATGGCAATGCGCAGGCCATGGCCGCGCTGGCTACCGGCAAGGTCATGAGTAATGGCAGCGCGACCTTCAATGGCAGCGCGGCGCAATTGATCACGCAAGTGGCGTCCCAGGCCGGGCAGGCGCAGACCAACGCGCAAGCCCAGGCGACGGTCCTGCAGCAGGCACAGGCCTCCCAGCAGTCGGTGTCCGGAGTCAATCTCAATCAGGAGGCCGCCAACTTGATCCTCTATCAACAGGCCTATCAGGCCGCTGCCAAGGCTATTTCGGTGGGGAACACGCTGTTCACGTCCCTCATTCAGGCCCTGTAAGGAGATTTAACATGCGTGTCAGCACTTCTGAATTCTTTCAAAGCGGTCTAAGCGGTATGCTGAACCAGCAGAGCACGTTGAACACCCTCAGTCAGCAGCTTTCCACCGGCAATGCATTGATCAACCCGGCGAGCAACCCGGTGGCTAATGCCCAGGTGCTCAACCTCAACAGTCAGATCGCCAACCTCAGCAGCTACCAGCAGAGTAATCAGTATGCCCAGCAGAACCTGCAACTGAGTTCCAGTGCCCTGCAGGGCGTTGGGACCCTGATCGATCAGGTGCAGCAACTGGCGGTGCAGATGAACAACGCCACCGTCAGCCCCAGCGATCTGCAGAATGCGGTGACTACCATGCAAGGTAACTTGCAGCAACTGGTGCAGATGGCGAATACCCAGGATGCCAATGGCACCTATGTCTTTGCGGGTTCGCAATCGGGTGTGACGCCATTTCAATTGCAGAGTAATAACCAGGTGCAGTATCTGGGTGATTCCGGCCAAAAAACCCTGGAGATTGGACCGGGGCTGACGGCGCCGGTGTCGCAGGCAGGGAATTCGGTTTTTATGAATATCCCGGCGGGAAATGGCAGCTTTACGGTGAGTGGTACCGCCACCGATGTGGGGACCACCACTCTGGGACCGGGAAGCGTTTTGAATCAGGCCGCCGCTAATGACCAGTTCGTGGTGAATGGCGCACAGTATCAGGTGACGATCAGCAATAATGGCGCCAGCGGACTGACCTATAGCGTGAGCAGCGGCACGGGGCAGATGGGTTCATCAGGCTGGAGTGGCAGCTCCGGGACAGTGGTATCCGGCAGCTACACGCCGGGCCAGAGCATAGCCATACCCAGCACACCAGGAAGCAGCCCCTTTATCAGTGTGCCCACCAACGGACAGCCGGGCATCGGGCAGAGCGCTTCGTTTACCCTTGCCGCCGCTCAGCCGCAGAGCTTGTTTCAGACCTTTAATAACCTCATCACGGCCTTTCAGGCGGGCGGTGGATCGCCGGGCGCCAACACGCAACGCGCCCAGGATATCAGCAACGTTCTCGCCAATCTCAGTCAGTCGCAAACCACTCTGCTCAGCACCCAGAGCCAGATCGGATCACAACTGCAACAGGCACAGAGTGTGCAGACCATGAACACCAATCTTACCCAGCAATTTCAAACCACGCAGGGCAGCCTGGCTGATATCAGCTACCCGCAAGTGATTACCCAGTTTCAACAAAGCACCACCGCGTTGCAGGCGGCGCAAAAAGCCTTTGCGCAGGTGCAGGGGTTGAGTTTGTTTAATTATATTTGAAGACGAACGGCATAGTGGCTATGTTACACTGAAAAAAAAGACGAAGGGGCGAACGTGAGCCACGATCAGAATTTTAAGAATTTGATATTGGATTACCCTCGTGAGGCGTTGCGGTTTTTCGCGCCGGAAGAAGCGGCAACCTTGGACGATACCGTATGTATTACTCCGATTCGTCAGGAGCAGTTGCAGGAACGTCTGGGAGAGCGATTTCGCGAGTTGGACGTACCGCTACTGGTAGAATGGCCGGACGGGCGTCGTGGGGCGCTGGTTTTCGCCGTGGAAGAAGAAAGTGATAGCCGGCGCTTTTCGATACACCGATTGGCACACTAC
>NZ_JBYCKR010000232.1:0-2261 GCF_057473505.1 Acidithiobacillus sp. TH-A35
ATCACGAAATATACATCCGCCGGACCATCCGAGCCGGTTATATGCATACCGACAACGCTCATGATAAGCACCAGCGCGGCGGGGCGGGCAACAAAGCCGAAAGCGACGAGCACCGCACACACCAGCGCTATCGCAGGCGTTGGTGCAAAATGAGCCAGCGATTTTTCTGGCAGTAGTTGTACCAGACCGGTCGGTATTGAAACTCCCGTGCTTGCCGCCAGTAGTGCCAAACCAAGCCACAGACGTATCAATAATTGATAGTATGGCTTGAGATACCGTGTGATGGCGTCTGCCAGGCGGGTCAGAATAGTGGCGAAAGGCAGCGCGGTATCTCCTAATCCGCGCGCGAGAAGCTGATCCAGCGACAAAGGCCCCGCGCCACATATCACGAACCACCCAAACAGCACAGCGGAGTACAGGTTGATATCGATAGCGAGGTAGTTGAACTGGACCACCAGCACGAGAATGAGCATGTACAATGCTGCCCACCGTGTTGCCAACCCCAGCGCGAGTAATACCGGGATGACCATCTGTATCGCTGCGCCCAGGTAGGTGGGACTTAGCGGCTCTACCCAAGGCACAGGATAGGCAACATTAGACAGATAGGGCGCGACGCTCAGATCGAAAATCTTTAACACACCAGACACAAAGAAGACCTTCGCCAGCCATAACCGGATCAGGAGATCCGCCATGGGTCCAACCGATCGCTGCACCACATGGTAAACGGTGCCGATGTTTCCCATCGGTACCAGCAACCACCGGATGCCACCGGCTGCCATCCGGAGCCGATCGCTGCTGGTGTTCAGCGACACGTCACGAAACCTTGCTGAAATGGGCGAGGGGAAGCAGAGAGCGGTGAGCGACGCTCATGAGCTTTCATTGAAGTGGAATCCGGACACGAACTCCCTGCCATTTGCGCAACGCCACCAGCGACCAGATACTCTCGACGATCCCAAAGGGCCAGGTACCCGCAAGGAATCCATATACCGCAGACCCCAGGCAGGCCACCGCAAAAGCCAGCGTGAACCAGTGCGAGCGCGATTCGAAGGCGTAAAACAGCATCATCAGCGTTACAATCGTGGCCCCGTAAGTTGTCAATAGCATGGGTACCTCTTCAGTTCAGGCTTGCTGACAGCATCGCACAGACTGTGACCATGCTCTACCTTTGAGTCAATCGTTGTGCCAGAGCGAATTGGCCATGTATAACGGCAAACTTTAGTAACGCTAGGCAGCGATCAGCCGTCGCGGCGTACGCGGATGCTCTGGAAGTGGCGGTAGGTCACCTGTCCGGGCCCGCCGCTCGGTTTGCGGTGGACGTGGCGGATTTCCGTCCAGTCCACCTCGCCGCTGATGGCGCGGGACTGGCTTTGCTGCAGGGCAATGCGCGCGGCGGCGGCGAGCACCGGCTCGGGCACCGGCGTCTGACTGTTCTCCCGGCGCAGCACCACATGGCTGCCGCCTAAATCCTGAATGTGAAACCACAGGTCCCAGGGCTTGGCCGTGCGAAAGGTCAGGCGGTCATTTTCCCTGGCATTTTTACCCCAGAGGATCGTGAAGCCGTCGATGACGGTTTGATTGAATGTGGCATCCTCCGGTTTCTCTTTTTTGGCCGGGCTTCCTGACGTGGGCGACGTGTGGGTTGCCGAACCATCTAAGGACGGTGGCTGTGGCTCGCTACCCGCAAGGCGTTTCAGCAGCTTCTCCGCCTCTTGCAGGCGGCTGGTGATTTCCCGCTGTGCGCGCTGACTGCGTTGCGCCTGCTGCATATACCACTGCGCCTGCCGGTGCAGAAACTTGCCCGGTGTTACGGCAATAGTCAGGAGCGCACCCGCTGCGCTGGTGTGGTCCGGGGCGCTGATCTGCGTGACTGACGCCATCGTGTCGGGCAGGGCGAAGAGGGCGAATGCCTGGGTACGATACACCTCCGGGTCCTCCCAGCGCGCCATGTCCTGGCGCATTTTCTGGATGCGGTGCTGCAGACGTTCCCGCTGCAAGGCGAGAGCACGTTCCTGTGCTGAGGGCTCCGGGTGAGCGGCAGGGAGCACAAAGCGTAGCGCCTCCTGTGCCGAAATCTCCTGCATCGGCGCCCAGTCGGGCAGGGGCAAGGGGTAGAGGACGGGTTTACGGGCTTCCGCCGAAGACCGCCACCAGGGCGCGCAGGGATCTGCGCGCTGCGACCAGGCCTCCTGCATGGCCTGCTGCTCGGCCGTATGCTGCGGGCGATAACGGGGTGCGACGCGGCGCAGCCAGGTGGTAGCACT
>NZ_JBYCKR010000233.1:0-1963 GCF_057473505.1 Acidithiobacillus sp. TH-A35
GCCGGGTCCGACCCGCAGGGCGAGTTAGGTGAGCGCCACGATCCCGAGAGTCATTTAGTCCCCCTCGTGTTACAGGCGGCCAGCGGTCGGCGGGCGCAGATAGCCATTTACGGCGACGATTACCCCACACCGGACGGCACCTGTGTGCGCGACTATATTCATGTTTGGGACCTGTGCAGCGCGCACCTGCTGGCTTTGGAGCATTTGCTGGCCGACGGGGAAAGCAATACCTTTAATTTGGGCAACGGTCAGGGCTTTTCGGTGCAGGAAGTCATTGATACCGCCCGGCGCGTTACCGGCCAGCATATTCCTGCCGACGTTCAGCCCCGCCGCCCCGGTGATCCCGCCGTGTTGGTGGCCGACAGCCAAAAGGCGCGCGATACCCTGAATTGGGAACCACGCTTTGCGGATCTAGCCGCGATGATTGCGCATGCCTGGAGTTGGGAGCAGCAGAAAGGGACGGCGTGGTGATGGGAGCCGCTCGCAAACGGCAAACGGCACGCGCAATGAGCGGCACTGGCGACCGAGCGTAGTTGGCTTTATTCCGGCCCGAAGTAGTGGAAAACCGTGCCGCGCTTTGGCAAGTGCGTTTGAATGAGCCATACTTTAGCAATCAGTCGCGTGGGGCTTGGAGGAAGGGCTGTGAACGACATCCAACGTATCACCATTGAACCGGGTAAACGCGGCGGTCAGCCTTGCATTCGGGGACTTGTTTACACCCATCCCCGCCCAGCCCCGGCCCATGCGCGGGCCAGTTCGGCGCTCGGCAACAAAGTGGGGATGCCTTTCGATCAAAGGGAAGGCGCCGGGGCCGCCATCACCCTCGACCTCTCCGGCCTGTGGGTGGATTGAACGCCATGCGCCTCAGCCCCGAACAAATCGCCCAAATCCGCCAGAGCGCTACGGAAAGCTTCGGCCCGGAAGCCCGCGTCTGGCTCTTCGGCTCGCGGGTGGATGACAGCAAGCGGGGCGGGGACATCGACCTCCTCGTTCAGACTCGGGCGCTGTCGGCCGACGCTGCATTGCAGCGCAAAATACGCATGCTCGGCCTACTCGAAGCCCGCCTCGGCGAGCGAAAGATCGACATTGTCATCGAACAGCCAGGTGATATGCGCCCGATTGTGTGCGTCGCCCACGAAACCGGGCTTGCCCTGTGAAACAGACACCAGAACAACTCGCTCTAGCCCATGCCTATTCGACCTGCCTTGGTCACGCGGAAGCCTTGCGTGAAGCGCTCGTCGATCTCCATCAGCGTGATCTGCAAGAGATAGAGTGGGATAAGCTAGCTAAAGAAGATCGCCGCCTGCTCGATCAGTTCGCCTACCGCTACACGCGCCTCCAGGACGATATGGGTGCACGACTGATGCCCGCCATTCTGCGCGCGTTGGAGGAGGATATCGCCGCCATGTCCGCCGTGGATCGTCTCAATCGCCTGGAACAACTGGGCTGGTTACCCTCTGCCGCTCAGTGGTCGGAACTCCGCCGTATTCGCAACACATTTGCCCATGACTACCCGGAAACGCCAGCGGAACGCCACGCGCAGTGGCAGTTGGCGATGGCCGCCGCAGAGCAGGTATTGACCCTTCTGGACGGATTTACCGCCCGTATGCACACAAAGCTGCCGGGCTGAACCCCATGCGCCTCAGCCCCGAACAAATCGCGCAAATCCTTCAACTATGAAGATGAAATGTCCAGTTTGTGGCGCGGCAGAGCTCATCCACGATACGCGCGATGTGACATATACCTACAAGGGTGAAACGACCATTATTCCCGCAGTGACGGGGGACTTTTGCCCGGCTTGTGCGGAATCTCTTCTGGATGCCAACGAAACGGATCGTGTTATGCGCGAGATGCGTTCCTTCTCCAAACAGGTGAACGCCTCCATTGTCGACCCGGGTTTCATCGTCCGTGTTCGTAAGGAGCTTGCCCTGGATCAGCGCGAAGCCGCTGAAATATTCGGCGG
>NZ_JBYCKR010000234.1:0-3982 GCF_057473505.1 Acidithiobacillus sp. TH-A35
TGTCCGAAACACATGAACAGCACCGCACTGCAAGGCAAAGGCATCGTGGTCACCCGGCCACGCGCGCAGGCCGACGAGATGCTGACCCTGTTGCAGGCGCAAGGCGCGCGCGCCATTTTGTTCCCCGCCGTACAGATCGAGGCGCCGGAGAACTGGCAGTCTCTGGATGACGCCTTGCATCAGCTTGTGGCGTATGACTGGGTGATTTTTTCCAGCCGCAACGCCGTCGCTTTTGCCCTCAGCCGCTTGCAGAGCCGCAACCTGTCCTGGCCGGCGGGACCGCGTATTGCGGCGGTGGGGCGGGAGACCGCCAAGGCGCTGCGTGAGTTTGGTCTGCAGGTCGAGCTGGTCCCCCAGAGGTTCAGCTCCGAGGGTTTGCTGGAAAGTCCGGAGCTGGTGGCCGTGCAGGGACAGCGCATCGCGCTGTTTGCCGGTGATCAGGGCCGGGAGTTGCTGGAAAAGACGCTGGGCGAGCGAGGGGCGGTCATCGACAAGGTGTTCTGCTACCGACGCCAGTTGCCCGGCACCAACCCGACGCCGTTGTTGCATGCCTGGGCGCGCGGCGAACTGGATGCCGTCACCGTGACCAGCCCGGAGATCTTCAATAATTTCTATCAGATGGTGGGGGGGCTGGGTCAACGCTGGCTGAAGAACACGCCCATTATCGCCATCAGCCCCCTCACCGCCGACGCCGTCACCACGGTCGGCCTGCCCGCCCCCTGGATTGCCCCGGAAGCCAGTGCGGCTGGTATGCTGACGGCGCTGACCGTATGGGCACAAGGTCTGGAGCCCGTTGCATGAACCTGCTCAATCTGTCGTCCCGCCACGATCGGTATTCGTATTCCAACTGCTCAAGGACTGTCCTCACATGAACCTGCTCAATCTGTCGTCCCGCCACGAGACCCGCCGCCTGCGTCGCCATCCGGCCATGCGCCGGATGTTGCGTGAGCATCATCTGCGCGCGGCGGATTTCATCCTGCCGATCTTTCTGGTGGAAGGCGATGGCGTCCGTACGGAAATCTCCTCCATGCCCGGCGTTTTCCGCCACAGCATCGATTCGGCGCTACAGCTCTGCGCGGAGGCCGCAGCGCGGGGCATCTCCGGGGTGCTGCTGTTCGGCGTCGTTGAAGATCATTGCAAGGATGCCACCGGCTCTGCCTCCTGGGAGGCGGAGGGGCTGGTACAACGGGCGATCCGCGCCATTCGCGCCGAATACCCGCAACTCCTGATCATTGCCGATGCCTGCTTTTGCGAATATACCGCCCACGGCCATTGCGGGGTTCTGGATGCGGGCGGCGATCGTGACGATTACGCCACCCTGGAAAACCTGCAGCGGCAGGCCATCTCTTATGCAGAAGCGGGGGTGGATGTCGTCGCCCCTTCAGGCATGGTGGACGGCATGGTGATGGCTATCCGCGAGGCGCTGGATGCTACGCAGCATCCGCAGGTCAGCATTCTTTCCTATGCGGTCAAATACGCCAGCGCTTTTTATGGCCCTTTCCGCGATGCGGCCGACAGCGCGCCGCAGTTCGGGGACCGCAAAGGCTATCAGATGGATCCGGCCAATCGGCGTGAGGCGTTTCGCGAGATGACACTGGATATTCAGGAGGGCTGCGATATGGTGATGGTGAAGCCCGCCATGGCGTATCTGGATATCATCCGTGACCTCCGCGAGCGCTGCGACCTGCCGGTGCTGGCGTATCAGGTGTCTGGCGAATACAGCATGCTGCAAGCCGCCGCCCGGGCTGGTTGGCTGGATCTACAGAGCAGCGTCCTGGAATCGCTGCTGGGCATCAAAAGGGCCGGGAGCGATGCCATCATCACCTATTATGCCCTCGCTGCAGCCGACTGGCTGGAATGAAGCCATAGGATTTTTCGCGCCGCTATCGGACGTTCTGCTCCGGATACGTTGGTTTGGGGCAGCCGCACTGGTCGGTATGATGCGCGCCCTGCGTTTGCGACCGGAAGACCTCGATACCCTGTTCCCCTGGGCCTTGCTCTCCGCGGTCATCAACGTGCTGGTCTGGCTCGTGTTGTTGGGAGGGCTGGCGGGAACCCTGCCTGTAAAAAACCCGGTCAGCTCGCTGGTAGAAATTTCGTTGACGCCGAACCCGCTCCGTCCCCGGATTACCTCGCCTGTGGTACCCGCGCCGCGCAGCCCGGACGGCATGCTTCCGGTCCGTCGGGAGAGCGTGCCATCAGCGGCCTCGCCGGCAGCGCGGGCGGTTGCGTTGAATGCCTATCTGAAGGACTGGGAAAGCCGAATCATGGCACTGGCCCAGAAACATCTCCTTGCGGCAGGTCATCTTGTCCTACCGCAGGGACGCGTCGTTGTCGCCGTCACTATCGCCCCCGACGGGCAACTGATGCAGATCGAGATGCGGCAAGGATCGAAGAATATTGTGCTGGTAAATGCCGTCGATACGATCATTCGGGAGGCGGCGCCCTTTCCGGCTTTACCCGCCATCTGGCAGTCCCCGCCTACCCCGTTGCGCATCGTGCGGACCTGGAGCTTTGAGTAGAAAACCACTCCAATCAGGGTGTTGACAGCTGTCCATCCACGCGTTCCAGGTCTTCCAGGCTTTTCTGTCGCGATTCCACTCCATAGATCAGGGTGGCGAGCATCCCCAGCAGGGCCACCATGGCCATCACCACCAGTACCAAAGGAATCCCCCAGCGTTTTTCAAAAACCGGAAATAACACCGCCGAAATGAAGGCACCCAGGCGGGAAAGCCCCGTCGCCAACCCGGCCGCGCTGGCACGCAATTCCGTCGGAAAAATTTCTACGGCGAGCGCAAAAACCGTTACCGCCGGACCGATGCCCACACCCAGAGAATAGACCGCAGCACCCGCGTAAATTCCCGCAATCCAGCCATTCCAGGAGCACAGCGCGAACAGTCCCAGCCCGAGAGACATCAGCCCAAATCCTGCACTTTGCAGGGGAATCCGGCCCCAGCGGTCGAGGCGGGAGAGAATATAGAGAATGCCCAGAGCGGAGATCACCAGGAAGCCGGCATTGATGGCAGCGGCGGCCCCCTCACTGCTGGCTAACCCGTTGCTGCGCAACACCAGGGGAAAATACAGACCAATGCCCAGACCCACCACATCCAGACAGAACCAGGGGAAAATGCTGAGCACCAGTCGGCGCAGCCAGACTTTACGCAGCAGCACCCGCCACGACTGGCGATGCCCCTGAAAAGCCGTCAACTGTGTGCTGAGTTCGGCGGGCGTACACTCCGGATACAGCCGGGCCAAGGCTTCACGGGCCGCGCTGGCATGCCCGTTGCGCGCCAGCCAGCGCGGCGACTCCGGGAGGCCGCGCCGCAACCAGAGCAGGGCAAGCGCGGGGACGACCGCGCTACCCAGCATCCAGCGCCAGGACGCGTCGCCGGTAAACAACAGGGCCCAGCCGACACCGGTGGACAGCAGAGCGCCGACATACCAGGCCAGGTTTACCCGGGCGAAACGATTGCCCCGGTTTGCGGACGGACTGTATTCCGCAACGATGGTGGCTACCAGCGGATAGTCGAGGCCGATCGCCAGGCCGGTCAGAAAGCGACCCAGGAAAAGGATGGAGACGTCCGGGCTGAAAGCGCTGACCAGGGCGCCGATGACATAGAGAAATATATTGGGGAAGAGCAGCTTGCGGCGACCGAACCGGTCAGTGAATACGCCGCCCACCAGGCCGCCCAGCAGAGACCCGAGTAACGCCATGGCCATGAGCAGACCGGTTTCGGTCGCGTGCAAATGCCAAGTGCTGTGCAAAGAGAGCAGGACCACGGCCATGATGCTGAGGTCGTAACCATCCAGCAGCATCCCCAGCATGGCGGCGCCCAGCGCGTGGCCGCGCTGCTTGTCCGCCTCAGGTCTGTTGCGGACGTCTGCAGTGGACAGGCCACCCTGTCTGTTCATGATGATTCCTTGGTATGTTGACCGGACAAGAGGGGCTAGCTTATGCCGTTGAGGCGCTATCGCTCAAGCC
>NZ_JBYCKR010000235.1:0-7529 GCF_057473505.1 Acidithiobacillus sp. TH-A35
AAGCCCGGCCATCACCTGCTCCATCAATGGGCTATCTGCCACTGCCACCAGTTTTCCGGCATATTGTGGATCGCTGGCATACCCTCCCTGCTGCAGGGCCTCTGCGAAAGCCGCAACATTATTCCCCTGCCCCAGCGCTGACTGGTAACGCGGATTATCGAGCAGCAGTTGGGCGTAGTTCTGCACACTGGCGCGGAAACTGCCATAGGCGCGAAAAACAGCCGTTTCCACCTGATTCACGCCATCCTCAAATTCGTGAGTCAGACTGCTCACCGATGGTCCCTGCCAGCTACCAGCCCCCTTTATACCGAAGAGATTATTTCCCGCCACATGGCTGCCCCAACCGGTTTCCAGAGCGACTTGGGCGATGATGGCCTTGGGCGCGACGCCCAGTTTCCGCGCTACGGACTGTACGGCGGGCAGGATGGCGGCGACAAAGGCGGTGGCCTGCCGGACCAGCGCCTGCGATGGTTTGGCCCAGGACGGCGATGCGGCCGCGGGAGATAGCAGGGCGGCATTGCGCTCTGGAACCGGCATTTTACCTTCGGCCAGCACAGGGTTGCCATTTTCACCCCAGTGCAAGTGGTAACGACTGGCGATTTCCCTGGCGAGGGTCTGCGCGATACCCATCCCTTGGCCCTGACTGACGGTTTGCGCGATCTGCTGGTTGAACATCGACTTGAACATCGGTCCGGCATTTTTCCCGGTAAGGTCGGAGCCAAACGAAGTGGCAGACATCGCCGAAAGCATTTCCTGCATCAGCACCGCCTCAAACTGTTTGGCGACCGCCATAATAGACTGAGGGTTGTGTGCCTGCGCATCACTGCGCAGTTGCGCCAAACCCGAGAAATTCAGGGCATCGCTGGCCGCCGCGGATGCCGCTTTCGGGTTGATATTCACCGCCTGGGTGCTGGCGCTGAGACTTACGGGGCCGCTCATACTACCTCCAGTTGCGCATGCAGTGCGCCTGCAGCCTTCATGGCCTGCAGTATGGCGATCAGGTCGGTGGGCGTCGCACCCACCGCATTCAAGGCACGCACGACGGCCTCCAGACTGACGCCCGGCTTGAACATCAGCAGTTTGGCGTTGGACTGGTTAATGTTCACATTGGCTTGCGGAACCGCCACGGTCTGCCCGGCTCCCAGCGGATTCGGCTGACTGATCAGATACTTCTGGGAGATGGTTACCGAGAGGTTACCGTGGGCCACAGCACAGGAACCCAAGGTCACATTCTGGCCCAGCACCACGGTCCCGCTGCGCGCATCAATAATCACCTTGGCGAGCGGGGTTTCCGGGGTGACGTCCAGATTCTCGATCTCGGAAAGGAAGGTCACCCGCGCCCCCGGTGATGTCGGGGCCTGCACTTTGACCTCCCCTGCGTTCATCGCCTCGGCAATGCCATAGCCCAGTTGCTGATTGATGACGTCCGCAATCCGCGCGGCGGTGGTAAAACTCGGGGTATGCAGTTCCAGGGTCATGGGCCCAGCCTGATCGAATCCATTGGAGACGGTGCGCTCCACATTCGCCCCATTGGGGATGGTACCGGCCGTCGTCACGTTGACCTGTGCCGAAGCACCGTTACTACTGGCCCCAAAACCACTGACGATCAGATTGCCCTGAGCGACGGCATAGGTCTGCCCATCCGCACCTTTCAACGGGGTCATTAGCAAGGTGCCCCCCATCAGGCTACTGGCATTGCCGACTGCCGACACTGTGACATTAATGGTCTGCCCAGGTTGCGCAAAGGGCGGCAGATGGGCCGTCACGATCACGGCGGCCACATCCTTGGGCTGCAGATTGGTGGCTACGGAGGCCGGGAGATTGATACCGAGGCGCTGAAACATATTCAGCAGGGACTGTGTGGTATAGGGCACCTGAGTAGCTTGGTCGCCTGTTCCGTTCAGCCCCACCACCAGTCCGTAGCCCACCAACTGGTTGCTGCGCACACCGCCGACCGTAGCCAGATTGCGCACGGTTTCCGCATGCGCTCCGACCAGATACCCGAGCGCTGGTGTCATGGTTATCAGTATCAGCAGAAGTCCTTTCCAACGAAGCGTTCTCATGATCGGACCTTATCGGTTAAAACGGCCACAGCGACAGGAAAAAGCGCGCCAGCCAGGGCATCCGCGCCGCCGAATAAATACTGCCGTCGCCGCTATATTCCACCCGTGCATCTGCAATCTGGGTCGAGAGGATAGTGTTTTGCGGCGTCACATCAGCGGGCCGCACGATCCCGGCCACCCGAATGTATTCATGCCCACCATTCAGCAATACCTCTTTGGACCCCTCAATCACCAGATTGCCATTCCCCTGCACCCGCACCACTGTCACTTCCAGCATCGCCGTAAAGGTATTGCTCTGGGTCGTGGCTCCGGTACCACCATATTTCTGGCCGCTGGTAGCTCCCATACTGGGGCTGAAAGGGCTGCCCGCCACGCTGCCAAAGGCGGGCGTGATACCGAAGAAATTGGTCAGCGCCGCATTCAGCGAATCCGAGGTGTTGATGGCGGTGTTGGTATTATTGGAAGCGCTGGAGTTCTCCTGAATCAGCACCGTGATGAGATCACCGATGCGATTGGCCCGGTTGTCATTAAACAGGGAAACATTGGTCCCCGTCTGCCAGATAGCCCCGTTGGCGGGGTGCGCGGCAAGAGATTCCGGCTTTGCCGGGATGGGCAGAGGCGTCAGCGGCTTAAGGTCGCGGTGGCCCTTCAACGTAGCGCAGGCGCCAAGACTGAGCAGGCATCCGACGGCCATGACGACACGGGCAAAGCCGCGCCAACCCTTAGAAAGGAGGCCATTCAGGCCACTCAGGATCATCATTTCGCCTCCCCGCGCGCGCATCAACTGTCCTCAAAGATTCTGGGTGAGATACTGCAGCATGGAATCGGATGTGGACACCGCCTTGCTGTTAATCTCGTAGGCACGCTGGGTGGAGATCATGTTCACCAGTTCTGATACCACGTTGACGTTGGAAGATTCCAGGTAACCCTGCTGCACGGAACCGAGACCATTCAGGGTCGGCTGGCCGGTCTGGGGCGCACCGGAAGAGCCCGTCTGCAAGTAGAGGTTGTCACCGATACTCTGCAGACCCGTGGGATTGATAAAATTGGCGAGCTGGATGGTACCCACCTGTTGCGGCTGCGCCTGTCCGGGCAACACCACCGACACCGTACCATCGCTGCCGATGGTGATGGATTGGGAGTTGGGCGGGATGGTGACTGGCGGCTGCAGAAGATAACCGTTGGACGTGACCAACTGTCCCTGATTATTCATCTGAAAGGTGCCATCCCGAGAATAAGCCATCGTGCCGTTGGGCTGCATGATCTGGAAGAAACCCTGCCCATTGATGCCCACGTCCAGGGAATTACCCGTCTGGGTAAGATTACCCTGGGTCATGAGACGCTCTGTGGACACTATCCGCACACCGGTACCCAGTTGCAGACCGGAAGGATACTGCGTCGTCTGGGAAGACTGCGCACCGGGCTGACGCAGATTTTGATACAGCAAGTCCTGAAAGACCGCCCGGGATTGTTTGAAACCGGTGGTATTCACGTTCGCCAGATTATTGGCGATGACGTCCATCTTGGTTTGCTCGCCTTCCAGACCGGTAGCGGCCACATATAAGGATCGCATCATTGGGCATTGCTCCTGTTTATCATGGCACCACGAGCAGTTGAGTGGCGCTTTGCTGGTCTTGCGAAACGGTCTGCATCAGCTTGGTCTGAATTTCAAACTGACGACTGTCCTGCAGCATCTGGATCATGCTATTCACCGGATTGACATTACTGCCTTCCAGCGCGCCCGGCTCCAGCACGACGTTGGCATTCTCCGGCGCGGATTTGCCGCCGCTGGTCTGAAAGAGGCCATCGGCGCCTTTCTGCAAAGTCTTCTCCGGCGGATTCACCAGCTTGATCTGGTTAATGGCCATGACCGCGTCGGGCTGACTCCCCACGGGAACGCCGGAGACCACCCCGTCGGCGCCGATCACCAGAGACTGCATAGGGGGCAGAGAAATGGGCGCGCCGTTAACGCCCAGCACGGGATGACCTGTCGCCGTCGTCAGAATACCTTGTCCGCTGATCTGCAGATTGCCGTCACGCGTATACGCTTCCTGTCCGCCGGGACCCTGCACCGCGAGCCAGCCCTGGCCATTGACCGCCACATCCAATGGCCGCCCCGTATGCACCACCGGCCCGGACTGGAAATCCACACTCTGGTTCACTGTCGCCGTATAGGCACGGGTCGGCAGGCCCTGACCGTACACCGGCAAGGCGCTGAACTGCGCCTCGTCAGCACGAAAACCGGTGGTGTTGGCATTGGCCAGATTGTTGGCGGTTACCGTCTGCCGCTGAAGAATCGCGCGGGCTCCAGTCATGGCAATATAGAGGGTATCCATAGTCCGTTATCCTCACAGGCTTAACAGCGTCTGGACCACGGCATTCTGGGTCTTGATGGTCTGGGCGTTAGCCTGATAGGCCTGCTGCGCGACAATCAGATTCACCAGCGACTGCGACAAATTCACATTCGACTGCTCCACCGCACCCGACTGCAACACCCCCAGATTGCTACTGCCCGGCGATCCCGACAGGGGTTGCCCGGAAACATAGGTCGGCGCCAAGTAGTTGTTACCGAGATTCTGCAAACCGTTATTGTTGGCGAAGCGGGTGAGCGTAATCTGCCCCATGACCTGCGACTGGCCGTTGCTGTAGCGGGCGAAAATATTGCCGCTGGGATCGATGGAGAGGCCGGAGAGCTGGCCGGTGCCGTAGCCATTGCTGCTGGCATTGATGACGGCGTTGGCGGAGTTGTAGTTAGTACTGCCGCTGAAGTTGACGGCGAGGGTACTGGGGGCGGCCCCATCTGCCCACTGGAGGCTGACAGTTCCACTACTGGGCGGCTGAACTTGCCCGCTTGAGTTGAATTGAAGCGGGGTTGCAAGCGTTCCGCTGGCGGCCGTGCCACTGGCCGTTCCCGTCGCGGAGTAACCCACATTCCACGTCTGGCCGCTGGTGGGGCTGGCGGAAGACAATTGATAATACGTGGTTAACAACTGTGATGTGCCCAGGCTGTCGTATACCGTCGTCGTCGTAGAGTAGTTGTACGTACTGGGATTATTGGGATTGATGGCCGTGCCGGTGATCGGCGTATTGGTCGAATCCAGGTTCAACCCGATACTCAGCCCGGAAGAGGCCTGCGGCGGCAACGCATTCTGGCTGATAGTCAGCGGCCCACTGGCCCCCGTCAGCTTTCCGTTCTGCGCCTGAATGCCGACCAGTTCGCCGCCATTGCCATCCACCACTACCCCATTCTGGTTCAGTTGCAGTTGGCCGTTGCGACCATAGACCGTGGCGCCGTTGTAATTGAACTGAAAGAAACCATTGCCGTTAATCGCCACATCCAGCGGATTACTGGTAGTCTGGATATTGCCCTGAGTGAATTGCTGGGCGATGGTCTGCACCTGGGTACCAATACCCACCTGCCCCTGAGTCGGCGCGGCGTTGGCCATCGCCGCCGCATAGGCATCGGCAAACTGGGCGTTGGAGCTCTTGAAACCCACTGTATTGGCGTTGGAGATGTTATTGCCGAGCACCTGCAGATTGGTGCTCGCCGCTTGCAGGCCACTTAACGCCGTATTGAAAGTTCCCATATCACCACCCCTTAAATAATATTCTGAACGGCGCTGAAGGGCACTGAACCTTGCTGACCTTGCAGTTCCAGGGTTGGCCCCGCAGCCCCTAAAGTCACGCCGTTGACGACCCCCGCCATATAGGGCGTACTGCTGACACTCTGGCCGTTGGCTCCACTCGCCTGCACCGAAAATTGATACGTTCCGCTCGGCAAGGCGTTGCCGCTGGCATCGGCACCGTTCCAGCTAAAACTCTGCATCCCCGCCGCCTGCGCTCCCTGGGGCAACACCGCCAGGGTTTGCCCGGCGCTGTTCTGCACTAACACATCGACAGCGCTGGCACCGCTGCTGAGGTCGTAGGCGCCCATTGAAGTGCCACCATTCAGAGTCAGTTGATTACCGGAGGTCGTGACCGACCTGCCGATCAGGGAGGCCGCCTGCAAGCCCTGATTCTGGTTGATCTGCCCCATCAACGAACTCAGCGACCCCTGAATGGCCTGCACCCCGTTGGCGACACTGAACTGCGCCAGCTGTGACGAAAGCTGGGAATTACTCATCGGATTGAGCGGATCCTGATTAGTCAACTGGGTGACCAGCAGGTTGTAAAAGGTATTCTCGCTGGCGAGCCCGCTGGCGCCGCTGCTCGCACTACCCGAGCTTGCTGCTGAACTACTCTGCAGGGAGGCGTAAAAAGGATTGACGCTGGATGTCAGAGAATTGACGCTCATGATCAGGCTCCTATAGGGTGAGTGTTTTTTGCAGCAGGATTTTGGCGGTGTTCATGACATTGACATTGGCCTGGTAGGCACGGGATGCCGAGATCATATTCACCATCTCATCCACCGGATTGACGTTAGGCATTTTCACATAGCCCGCCTTATCCGCAAGGGGATTGCCTGGTTGATATACCATCTTGAAGGGTCCTGGCTTGGTCACCACGCCCGCCACCTGCACACCGCTGACACCGGCAGGCGCAGCGTTACCGGAGAGAGGCTGAGCAGCGAATACCACCTCCCGGGCGCGATAGGGCTGCCCGTTCGAACTCGTCGCAGAATTGGCATTGGCCAGATTGCTCGCCACCACGTTCAAGCGATAGCTCTGCGCGGTAAGCGCCGAGCTGGCCACATCGAGCACTGAAAACATGGACATATCGAACCTCTCCTTACTTTAAATCACATTGCCGGTGATGACTGAGTTCAGGGTTTTGATTGCACCTGTCAGAAAGGTCAAATCGGCCTGATATACGACACTATTCTGCAAAAAACTGGCCTGTTCGCGGTTCATGTCCACAGAGTTGCCGTCCAGGCCCACCTGGCTACCGCGCTGATAATGCACAAAGGCAGCCAGACCTGCGCTGGCAGGCGATCCCGCCAGTTGCCGCGCATTATCCGTCTGCATGGCCAGCCCCCCCCGATCACCCGCCTGAACCGCTTTCAAGGTTTTGCTGAACGGAATATCCACCGCCTTGTAGTTCGGTGTATCGGCGTTAGCAATATTGGCCGACAGCAGTTGCTGCCGGTAACCACTGACCCGTAAGGCATCTGCAAGGGGATTGAGTGCCTGATCCAGAAAACCACCCATACCAGCCTCCTCCTCCACACAAATCATCATGTGACATTGAAAGCAAAACACATGCCTGGACAGCGCATCCGAACCAACCAGTAAGTTTTGTGGGGCTTTTTACGTCAGCCTCAGCCTAGGAAAACCAACGGGCGTCAAAACCGGCACAAACATACCGGGGACACCTCTGTGCACCACCGTAGCGGCATAATTTTGCCGACACCGCCAAGACCCGCTATCCGGCACCCTCAAATAACCTCCACCCCGAGATGACGCTTATCAGCGAACTCCGGCATACTTCTCAGCGAGAGGAGGCCCTTGCTTCCCATTCCAAAGCACC
>NZ_JBYCKR010000236.1:0-4788 GCF_057473505.1 Acidithiobacillus sp. TH-A35
CCATCTTCATCGACGGCGCCTATTGCGTATTCGGGGTTGCCCGGTGCCCCGATTTTGCGCACCAGGACGACGTCAAGGTCCCCGTGGAGGGTATTGGCGATGATGCACCCCATGGGCAGCGCTCCACGTGGAATAGCGAGTACCAAGGGGTGTTTACCCGCATAAGAGGCCAAGCGATGGGCTAGTAATTCCGCTGCCGCTTCACGGTTGGCAAAATGTTGTGGAATCGTGGTCATCATTAGTCCTCCAGTGATTCAGATAATGCAGCAACGCCGCATTAAGGGTTAATGTTCCCGCTATGTGCACGTGCGCATGGCGTTATTCGAGACTATTTGTTGTCTCCGGCAACGGCGTTACGGAGCATCAGCAGAATGATGCCATCAAAAATCAGATTTACGCCCACAAAGATGCCGACCAGAATGAGCGAACCCTGCGGCCAAGTGACAAAAAACAGAATGGCTATGGCAATATCGATCCCTCCACTGAAAATAAACCAACCCCGCCCGTGGCCGGTGTGGGTGTTGGATTGGGTGAAGTTGCGGTAAGCATCGAGCACAAAGTAGAGGATGAACATAAGGCCGATGGCGGCGATACCGGCGTTGGGCAGTGCAATCATGATCCCGCCGGTAATGAGCAGAAGCACCGGTTTCAGCCAGTCTGCCAACTGGTGCTGATGCATCTGATAACTGTGGATGATCCAGGTGAACCCGGCCATGATCAATATGGCCGCCAGCACCCCATCGGTTACGGCAGAAAGAATGACCGGACTCAGCAGCCCGAAAAGGCCGATAACGATCAGGGCGATGGCAATCGGCAGGAGGTATTTGCCAAACATTTTGCGCTCGGCTTCGACGATAGTGGGGAGATCAGGTATCTGATTATTCATGAAGTTATCCCTCTCAGCGATACCAAAGTATCTCGGTGCTTTCCATGGGAACCAAACATCCGTCGCGATGCGGAATGATCCTCGGCGTGAAACGTTCGACCGCGCTTTGGGCAGGCACTGCACAGGTATAATTGTAGCTATTAATTGCCCCACTTAAGGCGTCGCCGCGCGTCATTGCATAGATTTTAGGGCCTTGCCCTCCGTCGCCATTGGCAAAGAGTTGTACCGCCACGGCGTCGGCGTCAAGATCATCCAGATATACATGCACCTGAAAATGATGTGCGTCCGTGTCACTTTGTACATTCAGTTCGCCAAAATGCAGGCCCTGCCAATGCTGACGAATGTCATGCTGCCATCGAGTGATCCCGTCCACCGTAGCCCGTTCGCTACGGGCGGCGAGGAGGCGGGCAGCGGGGGTATATAAAGAGTGTACGTATTCCTGCAACATGCGATTGCTGCTGAATTGCGGGGTCAGCCGGCTCATGCTTTCGCGGATTTTGTTTATCCATCCACAGGGGCAGCCGTTGGCATCACGCTGATGGTAGAAGAGGGGAACAACCTCTTCCTCCAACAGACGGTAAAGCTGTTCTGCCTCCAGGCGGTTCCATTCCGGGTCGCTATCGTGCTCCTGACCGTCCCCCAACGCCCAGCCGGTCTCCGGGCTATAGGCCTCGGCCCACCAGCCATCCAGCTCCGAGAGGTTGAGGCCGCCGTTGACCAGCACTTTCATGCCACTGGTGCCACTGGCTTCCCAGGGACGAAGCGGGGTATTGATCCACAGGTCAACACCTTGCACCAGTTGTTCGGCGACCATCATGTCATAATCGGCGATGAAGACCATGCGCCCGGCCAGATCGGGATGTTGATGAATAAATTGGGTCCATTGCTGGATCATGGCCTTGCCGGCACCATCCTTGGGATGTGCCTTGCCCGCGATCAGCAGTTGTACGGGACAGTGGGGATTATTCAGCAGACGGTAGAGACGGTCCGGATCAGTCAGCAGCATATTGGGGCGCTTGTAGGCGGCAAAGCGGCGGGCGAAACCGATGGTAAGGGTATTGGGGTCGAGTGCCGTTTTGGCCTGTTCGCAGTCCTGATCGGGTGCGTGTGCGGCTGCCAGTTGTTTTTGCAGACGTTGCCGGGCGAAGTGGATCACCTGCTGGCGCGCGGTGCTGCGCAGTTGCCAGATATCCTCATCGGAGGTCTGGCGAAAATCCGCTTCGATATCCTTTAAGTCCCCCAGCCAGCGTGCCTTGCCGCAATGGTTGGTCCATAAGGCGTCGGCTTCAGCGGAATCCCAGGAGGGCGTATGAACGCCATTGGTGACATGGGTGACGGGGACTTCGTCCTCGGGCCAGCGTGGGAACAGGGGTTGGAACAAACGACGGCTGACGGCCCCATGCAGGCGACTGACGCCATTGACGGTAAGGCTGCCGTGAATGGCGAGCCAGGCCATATTGAAAGGTTCGCGGGTGTCTTCGGGATTCTCCCGGCCCAAGGCGAGGATCGTCTCTACATCTATGCCGAAGGCCCTGGGTGCGCCGGCGACGTAGCGCGTCAGCAGTTCCGGCGGAAAGCGGTCGAAACCGGCGGAAACGGGGGTATGGGTGGTGAAGATATTCCCAGCGCGGGTAGCGGTAAGGGCGCAGGGGAAATCGGTCCCATGATCCTGCATGTGGCTGTAGGCCCGGGCAAGAATGGCGAAGGCAGCATGCCCTTCGTTGAGGTGGCAGATATCTGGCTGGATCCCCAGGCGGCGCAGCAGCATCCAGCCGCCGACGCCTAGGCAGATTTCCTGCTGCAGGCGAGTCTCCGGGCCGCCACCGTAGAGTTCGGCGGTGATGCCGCGATCGGAGGGGGCGTTGAGGGGGTCGTTGCTGTCGAGCAAATACAGAGTCACCCGACCGACCTTGGCCTGCCAGGCGCGGAGGATGACTTTACGGCCGGGGAAAGGCAATTCTAGGCGGAGCCATTCGCCCGACGCGTCCCGCACCGGAGTGACGGGCATCTGGGTGGGGTCGTTGTAGGGATAGAGCTCGATCTGGCGACCGCAATCGTCGAGGCTCTGGCGAAAATAACCCTGCTGCCAGAGCATGCCGATACCCAGCAGAGGAATACCGAGATCGCTGGCGGTTTTCAGGCAGTCGCCAGCAAGGATACCGAGGCCTCCCGAGTAGATGGGCAGGGACTCGGACAGGCCAAACTCCATGCTGAAATAGGCCACTTGACTGAAGGGCGGGTGGGGATAGGTTTTGCCGAACCAGCATGTTTGCGCGAGGCGGTCGCGGTGCTCGCTGACGAAGGTGTTCAGCTTCGCGATAAAATCCTGGTCCTGGGCCAGTTGCTGGAGCGTATTGCCGCCGACATTTTGCAGAATCAGCCAGGGATTGCGGGTTTGCTCCCAGAGTTCAGGAGCGATGTGCTGCCAGAGCGTGTCGGCGGCATGGCTCCAGGACCAGCGCAGGTCGAGTGCAAGTTCGGCTAGACCGGTCAGTGATTCGGGAAGTTGCGGGAGAAGGTAGCAAGGGGTAATGGTCACAAAATTCTCCGGTTCAGTGGGATGTGCGGTGAGTAGATCAGTGGGGGGCGACTTGCTCCAGACGCATAATCTCTAAACGGTTGGTGCCACCGGGGTGGCCCTGGCTCGGGCCCTGGGTAAGGAGAATGAGGCCTTTTTCTATACCCTGAGTGACCAGCCAGCGGCGGACGGCTTGTTCCCAGCCCTGATCAGGGCTCGGCATTTCCATGGCATGCACGCCATAATGAAAGCACAGGCGTTGGCAAGTGCGGTCATGGGGGCTGAGGGCCAGGATCCAGGGGGTTAAGCGGAAGCGCGCGATGCGGGCTGCGGTGGTGCCCGTTTCCGTGGGGGTGACGATAAACAGCGGATTCAGATGCTCGGCGGCGGTGCGGACATCCCAGGCGATTACCGACTCCACACTGGGCGCGTCGTGCAGGGTTTCTGCATCGAGCGGACTCAGCTCAGATCGGGATTTTTCGGTGATGCGGGCGATTTCCGCCAGCATTTTCACTGCATCGACGGGATAATCGCCCATGGCTGATTCTTCGGAGAGCATGACACAGTCGGTACCGTCGAGGACGGCGTTGGCCACGTCCGTCACCTCCGCACGGGTGGGGCGACGGTTGTGGACCATGGATTCCAGCATCTGGGTGGCGGTGATGACCGGCTTGCCTACCGCGCGGGCCTTGCGGATGAGGCGCTTTTGAATCAGCGCGATCTGCCCGATGGGTACCTCTACGCCAAGGTCACCGCGCGCCACCATGATGCCGTCGGCGGCGGCGATGATGGCATCAATATGCCTCCAGGCCCGTGCCCTTTCGATTTTGGCCACCAGAAATGGGTCATAACCCAAGGCCTGCGCTTCCCGGCGGGCGGAGTGCAGGTCTTCCGGCGTTTCCACAAAAGAGACACTCAGCCCGTCGACGCCGGCCTCCAGCGCGAAGGCCAGCAATTCGCGATCAGCCGAGGTGAGGGCGCCACCTTCCAGTGTCACCCCGGGCAGATTGACGCCCTTATGGGAGAGGAGTACGCCGCCGACCACCACCCGGCAGTGGATACCGGCAGGAGCATGCTGCTCTACACTCAACTCGATGAAGCCATCATTCAGAAACACCGTGTCACCCTTGACCAGAGGACGGGAAAGGCGGGGCAGATCCAGGGGAATCTGCTCTGGGGTTCCGGGTGCATCAGGGGCGAGGAGTACCCGGCTGCCGCGTTTGAGGGTGACCGGGGCGGGCAGCACACCGATACGGATTTTAGGGCCGGGCAGGTCAGCGAGGATGGCAACGCGCTGTCCCACCTTTTCCGCCGCAGCGCGGATACGGCCAATGCGGGTGCGGTGTTCATCCGGCGTACCGTGAGCGAGATTCAGGCGGGCCAC
>NZ_JBYCKR010000237.1:0-2949 GCF_057473505.1 Acidithiobacillus sp. TH-A35
CCGCGATACTCACCTTGGCAATAGCTTGTGCTGCCCGTGTTCCGACCTTCCGAAAATAGCCGCGACTGCGTTTTGGGGGGTAAGGAATCCAGAGCGCGCTGAGTAACTCTCCGGGCTGCAAGGCCGTCTTGCGATACCCCAGATGGAAATCTCCATAAGGCAACCAGCGCAAGCCGTGATGATGGGCGATCTCCAGACGTGCGCCATAAGCCAGCAATACCGGCGCGTTGTCCGCCGCAGGGGAGGCATTGCAGACGTTGCCACCCAGCGTGGCGCGGTTTTGAATGGGCGGCGCCCCAGTCACCGCCGCCGAGGCGGCCAGCATCGGCCAGTGGGCGACCACTTCCGCGTGCCGGCGAATCGCTTCCAGGGAAGTAGCGGCGCCAATCCGGATACCCTCTTCCGTAATCTGCAGCCCCTGCAACTCCTGCAGTCCGCTGATGTCCAGCCAGGACTCCGGGCGCCGCTCCGGGGCGAGATGACTCTCCACCATAAGGTCGGTCCCGCCCGAAATCACCCGATATGGGCCGGGGGCTGTCGCCAATATCTCCAGGGCTTCCGGCAAATGTCGCGGCCTTATCCAATCAGACATCAGCAACCCCTCCGGCAGCCTGGGCGATGGCCGCATAAATGCGCCCATACCCGGTACAGCGACAGAGATTGCCGCTCAGGCCCCAGCGAATCTCCTCCAGGGTCGGATTCGCATGCTCCGCCAACAGAGCGGTCGCCGCGAGCATCATACCCGGTGTACAAATTCCGCACTGGGTAGCACCGCACTGAACAAAAGCTTGTGCCAGAGCACTATCTTCGGGAAGGCCCTCTACCGTGGTAATCTCCGCCCGTTCCATCTGCCCAAGAGGAACCAGGCAACTATTCACCAGCCTGCCATTCACCAGCACCGCGCAGGCGCCACATTCTCCTTCGCCGCAACCTTCTTTGGTCCCCTTGAGGTCGCATTCATTACGCAATACATCTAGTAAACGGGCATTCGGCGCTGAGCTGCTCTGAAATGCTTCACCATTGATGCGCATCGTCGTCGACATGATCAATTCCCTCTGCTCATCGTTAGCTCCAGCAGCATTTCGGGCTTGACCGGAATCTGGCAAATATCGATATCCAAGGCCTGCTGAATCGCATTGACGATAGCGGGTGCTGGACCATCCATGGGTAATTCACCGACGCCTTTCGCCCCTTTAGGACCAGCTCCCAAGCCACCTTCCAGCAACACCACGTGCATAAATCCCAAATCCGCGCTGGTGGGTATGATGTAATTGGTCAGACGGTCATTGGCCATGACCCCGCGCTCATTCCAGAGCACATCCTCATAGAGGGCATAACCAATACCCTGGGCAACACCCCCCTCAATCTGGCCCTGCACAATCACCGGATGCACCGCATCGCCGATTTCCTGTACCGCGGTAAAATCAAGCACCCGCGTTTCGAGCGTCAACACATCCACTTCCACTTCGGCAATATAAGCCGCCCAGGCATAACTGGCGTAAGCCCGCCCCAAAAAGGCCTGCTCATCCCAACGCATGTCCGTCGGCGGCTGGTACTGTGCGGTCACCAGCGTATCCCCGGCGACTGCGCACAGCCGGGCACACGCTGCGGCAAAACTTTGTGCGTCATGAGGCGCCGCCAACTCCGCCGTTTCCCGTAGCCGTTGCAATAATTGTCCCGCCGCCTTCTGGATGAGCTCCCCGACCACCATACAGGTGCGGGAGGCGACCGTCGGTCCGGAATTTGGCACCCTGGAGGTATCCGCCTGCGCCAGATGCACGCGATCCATGGGCAGGCCCAGCGCGTCAGCCGCAATCTGGACCAGCGTGGTCGCCGCACCCTGCCCCATTTCGGTGTTGGAACAGAGAATTTCGACGTGCCCATTGGCCAGGGCTTGCAGAGAGACCCGGGACGCCAGATGCAATTCACCGTTGCCGGTAAAACCGGCACCATGGGCAAAAGTCGCCAGACCAATGCCTTTGCGGGTCTGATGTCCGGCCGCATTCCAGGCCCTGTACTCCGCCAGCCGCTGGTAATAATGCGTATGTTCCAATGCCACATCGAGGGTGGCATGGGCAAAACAGTCAGCACCCACCACATCACCCGTGGGATTCACATCGCCGGTGCGCAACAAATTTATCCGGCGCAATTCGGCAGGGTCCATAGCCAGTTTTCTCGCCAGCCGGTCCATGGCCACTTCCATGGCAAAAATGCTTTGCGGCGCACCAAATCCGCGAAATGCACCAAAGGGCGGATGGTTGGTCGCGACGGCGCGCCCCCTGACCCGGATGTGGGCGCACTTATATGGTCCCGGTGCATGAATAACACCACGGGAGAGCACTACCGGACTGAGGGTACGATAAGCCCCGCCATCAATGGCGAAATCCATATCGATAAACTGCAATTCTCCGGCCTTGTTGGCCCCCAGACTAATCAGGGTACGGGAAGGATGACGCTTGGGCGTCACCCGCAAATCCTCGCCCCGCTCATAAACAAGTTTTACCGAACGGCCCCCCGCTTTGAGCGCCAGCAACGCCGCATGGCAAGCAATCACCGAGGGGTAATCTTCCTTGCCGCCAAAGGCCCCACCAGTGGTACTTTGCACCACCCGCAGATGATCCTTATCCATCCCCATACACTGAACCAACGCGTCCAGCACGTAGTAGGGACACTGCATGGAACCTTCTACCAGAATGCTGCCGTCTTTCTGCAAATGCGCCAGCATCCCTTGCGGCTCAATATAGAGTTGCTCCTGGGACGGGGTGAGAAAGCGCTCTTCGATGACGACATCGGCAAGATGCTCCCCCTCCGCAACATCACCCCGATCCAGAAGATAATCTGTATAAATATTGCCGGGTATGATTTCTTGTTGCGCAGCGAGTGCCGCATCAATATCAAAAATTGGCGCGGCATTGGGCAACACCACCAAAGAGATACCCTTCAGCGCCA
>NZ_JBYCKR010000238.1:0-3163 GCF_057473505.1 Acidithiobacillus sp. TH-A35
TCCATGCTGCCGTAGAGCTTGATGATTTCGGTTTGTACGCCCCGGCCATGAAAGTAGTCACGGGTAATGTGGGGATATTTGGTGGCAATGCGCACCCGTTCCCAGCGTTGCGGGGCATCGGTAGCCGCCAGGGCGGCGGGTTCGGCTACCGACATGCGGCACAGGCCAATACGCAGGTCCAGTGGCTCATACAAATCCAGCCCCTCCTGCTCCAGCAGCACATCCTTGCCGGCAATGCCGACATCAGCGGCACCCCAGGTCACATAGGTGGGCACATCGCTGGCGCGGATGACCAGAAAGCGGACCTGAGGATCCGTACTGGGAATGATGAGCTTGCGCGATTCATCAGGATCTTCGGCCAGTTCGATGCCTGCCCCTGCGAATAAAGGGATGGCTTCCTGAAGGATGCGGCCCTTGGAGAGGGCGATGGTGATGCCGGTATTCATGATGCGCTCCTGAGACTACCATTGCTGATGCGGCGAATATCCGCGCCGAGAGCCCCCAGTTTTTCCTCGATGACTTCATAGCCGCGATCGAGATGATAAATCCGGTCGATGAGGGTTTCCCCTTCCGCGACCAGCCCCGCGAGCACGAGGCAGGCTGATGCCCGTAAATCCGTGGCCATGACCGGCGCGCCATGGAGTTTGGGGACGCCGCGTACCACGGCAGTTTTGCCGTCGGCGGTGATTTCGGCACCGAGGCGCTGCAATTCGGAAACGTGCATGAAGCGGTTTTCGAAAATGGTTTCAGTAATCACCCCGCTGCCCTCGGCAATACAGTTGAGGGCCATGAACTGGGCCTGCATATCTGTGGGGAAAGCCGGAAAGGGAGCGGTGCGGATATCCACGGCGCGCGGGCGCTTGTGCATGCGCAGGCGGATAAGATCGGCGCCCGTGGTCACTTCTGCCCCGGCCTCGCGCAATTTGAGGATGACACTTTCCAGCAGGCTGGCGTCGGTACGTTTCAGGCAGACATCGCCTCCGGCCATGGCCGCCGCAACCAGATAAGTACCGGTTTCAATACGGTCAGCTACTACGCTGTGTTCGGCGCCATGCAGTTCCTTGACCCCTTCGAGTTCGATGACCGACGTTCCGGCACCGGAAATGCGCGCGCCCATGGCATTGAGACAGCGGGCCAGATCGACAATTTCCGGCTCACGGGCGGCATTTTCCAGAGTGGTGCGCCCTTCGGCGAGAGTGGCCGCCATCAGCAGGTTTTCAGTGCCGGTGACAGAAACGATTTCCATGACAATCCGGGTACCGATGAGGCGCGCCGCCCGGGCTTTAACAAAACCATTTTCCACCGTGATTTCTGCGCCCAAAGCCTGCAAACCACTCAGATGCACGCTGACCGGACGACTGCCGATGGCACAGCCACCAGGGAGGCTGACTTCCGCAGAGCCGTGACGGGCGAGCAGCGGGCCGAGCACGAGAATGGAGGCCCGCATGGTTTTTACCAGTTCGTAGGGAGCTACCAGGGAGTGTACGGGCCTCGGATCTACTTCAATGCCGAGTTGGCCATCCACCAGCACCCTGGCTCCTAGGGTGCTGAGCAGTTCCAGGGTGGTGGTAATATCCCGCAGGTGGGGAATATTGCGCAACTGCACCGGCTCTTTGGCCAGCAAAGTGGCGGCCAGACAGGGCAACGCCGCATTTTTTGCCCCGGATATCCGCAGTTCGCCACGCAGGGGGCCATTACCACGCAGCAGCAATTTGTCCATAGGGCGGTTACAGACTCCTCAGACGCTTTGGGCTTTCTCCACCAGTTTCTGGAGTTCACCCTGCTGGTAGAGGTCAGACATGATATCGGAGCCGCCGACAAACTCACCCTGAATATACAACTGGGGAATGGTCGGCCAGTTGGAAAACTGCTTGATGCCGTCACGAATTTGCGGGTCGGCCAGAACATCTACGGTGAAAAGCTCCTTGACGCCAGCCTGTTGCAACAACTGCACGGCGCGCGCCGAAAATCCGCACTGCGGGGCGCGGGGATTGCCCTTCATGTAAAGTACAACCGGATGTTTTTCAACTTGTTCCTGAATCAGTTCTTGAATGGTAGCCATGCTAATCCTCGTTACGTATACGGCGTGAATGGGTTTCAGTGGCGGGTAGAATGACGTATCTGTTCCGCCTGGTCAGGGGTGAGGGTGCGCAGGGACAGCGCATGAATTTCTTCACGCATACGCTCACCCAGGGCGGCATAAACCCGCTGGTGTTGTTTGACCGGAGACATGCCGACAAAAGTGGCTGAGATGACCAGTGCTTCGAAGTGGGCGCCGTCATCTCCCAGCACTTCCACCTGAGCGTCCGGGAGTTCCTGCTGAATGAGTGATTTGATCAAGTTCGCGTTCATATGAATCATTGTATCCCATCAGCAGCGATTTGTGATCCCCTGTAGAGGCTTTTTCAAAGCGCGGTCCGATACTACTGACGCAGTTTGTAACCGCGATCGAGCAGGCGCCAGGCAAAAAAGCCGGTAATGAGTGCAAAAGCCAGGCTGACCCCCAGGCTGACCCAGATACTGACATCCGAATCGGCAAAAAAACCGTAGCGAAAACCATCAATGATATAGAAAAAAGGATTGACCAGGGAAACCTGCTGCCAGATTTTGGGCAGGGATTGGACGGAATAAAACACGCCAGCCAGAAAGGTCAGGGGCATGATGATAAAA
This sequence comes from Acidithiobacillus sp. TH-A35, assembly GCF_057473505.1. NCBI lineage: Bacteria > Pseudomonadati > Pseudomonadota > Acidithiobacillia > Acidithiobacillales > Acidithiobacillaceae > Acidithiobacillus > Acidithiobacillus sp. TH-A35. The sequence goes on from NZ_JBYCKR010000238.1 coordinate 2,671, forward strand.
TTCTGAAAACCAGCGATCTGGTCGAATTTTTCAGCCCAGAGCCCGGCGATGAGGCCCAGGCTTCCCATGCCACTGGCCCCGAGGATGGCAAAAACCAGAATCCACAGGGGGTGAAGGATGGGAATATGCAAATACAGTAAGGCCAGCGCAAAAATCGCCAGCCCTACCAACAAACCCCGAAACACCGAGGCGGCGACCATGGCGGTAAATATTTCGCTGGGTGTGAGCGGGCTGAGCAGCACAAACACTATATTTCCGGTCACCTTGGATTGAATGAGGCTGGAAGAGCTGTTGGCAAAGGCGTTTTGCAAGACCGACATCATCATCAGGCCTGGCACAATGAAGGCCGTGTAACTGACGCCCGGGTACACGGTGATATGGCTGCCCAGAGCATGTCCAAACACCACCAGATAGAGGATAGTGGTGATGAGCGGAGCGGCAATGGTTTGCAGCCAGACTTTACTGAAACGCAGGGTTTCCTTGTAAAAAAGGG
>NZ_JBYCKR010000239.1:0-2955 GCF_057473505.1 Acidithiobacillus sp. TH-A35
ACCCCGATTCAGATATTGCCAGGAAAAACCGAAGACGATGACCGCTGGCAGGAAACTGAGCAGGGTAATGATGACCACCAAACGGGTGGCGAGTTGACTGCCCACCTCGCCTCGCCGCAGGCGCAACAGCAGCGCCACCACCGAGACCAGCACCAGAATGAGCAGAAAGAGGACGATTCCTGCGGAAATCACCAGCATGGGCACAAAATAATGGCTCAGCGGTCCCCCGGCGCTGGTGAAAAAGTTGATCCCCAAAAAGGCAACGATAGCCAACAGAAGCAGAACAGCGCCCCAGCGCGGCCCCACCCGCTGCTGCTCCGGGGTGGTGCCGGCACTCAGGGCACGTAACCAGTTTCTTAGTGCGAAAGGGGCGCGCTGACGATCCATTGGGACTCCAGTTTCCAGTGGCCAAGCAGAGAACGTAAACGCAACGGCAGGGGTAAGGCCTGGACATCAATATACACCCGCAATGCCACCTGACCGCGCGCCGCACCGTGGACCAGCGGGAGCATGAAATCATGCACCTGGGCCAGTGCCGTGGCGACCGCACTCCAGTGCGCGTACAAGGTGAGCGCCCCGTGCTGATCCTCAATGGCGTATTGGTTAGTCAGGGGATAGTAGTGGATGCGCCAGCGCTCCTCCCCGTGTGCATGTACACCCACACCGGGAATGAAGGAGAAGGGTTCGGGCTCCCGCCACTCCGCCTCCACCACCCAGACCAGGGTCTGCCCCTGGTCAAGGATCTGTTGCAAGAGTGCTTCTTTGCCCAGTTGCACACTGGCATTGATTTTGATGGCATCGCCGCAGGGCGTTACCTGCAAATGTTCCACGTGAAACGCCGGATCAGCCACGGCGATCCCTGCCAGACCCCAAAAACAGTAAAGCCCAACCAGGATAACGACCAATTGCTGTTGCCAATTTCTGCTGATGGGCAAACGCAACGCACCATCCTGGCTCACGCACCCTTCTCCAGCAAGGCATAGAAAAAGCCATCCATGTTTTCCTGTCCGGGCAGGCGTTGTCCGGTCAGCGGGTGCGCAGAGCGGCGCGCATCGGGATGGCGCTGGAGAAAGGCGATGATTTGTTCCTCGTTTTCTTCGGGCAGCACCGAACAGGTGGCATAGAGCAGCCGACCGCCGGGGCGCAGACAGGGCCACAGACCCTCCAGCAGGCGCGCCTGCTGCGCTACGGCCTCGGCCACCTCTTCCGGCTGGCGGCGCAGACGGATGTCTGGGTGGCGACGGATGACCCCGGTGCCGGTACAGGGCGCATCCAGAAGAATGGCGTCATAGGGCTCGCCATTCCACCAGGTTGCGGTTTCTGCGGCATCGGCCGCCTGCAAACGTACCATACCGCCTTGTCTTTCCAGGGCTTCGCGCACTCGGTTCAGGCGTTCTGCGGAGCGGTCCAGGGCATCCAGGCGCGTCGCCCCCAGTGCCCATAGGTGAGCGGTCTTGCCGCCAGGGGCCGCGCAGGCGTCCAGAATCCGTTCCCCCTCCTGGGGCGCGAGAATGTGGGCCGCCAGTTGTGCCGCTCCGTCCTGTACCGCCACCCAACCGGCATCCCAGCCCGGCAGGGCCGCTACCGGCACACTGGCGGGCAGACACCAGGCCGCATCACTCCACGTCACGCCCTCGGCCTCCAGGCCTTGTTCTGCCAGCAACCGCCGATATTTGCCGGGATCCACCCGCTGCGTATTCACCCGCAGCCAGAGGGGCGGTGCGCTGTTATTGGCCGCGGCAATGGCGGGCCAGTCTTGCGGATAGGCCGCGCGTAAACGCGCCGCCAGCCAGGCCGGGTGCCCGAGATCGCGATCGGCCAGTGCCACATCCAAAGCCTCCCGCTCACGCAGATAACGGCGCAGAACGGCATTCATCAGACCGCGCGCCCAGGGTTTTTTCAGGGCCTCTGTCATCTCAACCCAATCATTGACCACGGCGAAGGCGGGCCGTTGCCCATGGCGCAACTCAAAAAGGGCCAGACTCAGCAAAAAACCCAAATCCGCATCTTCCTCGCGCCAGCCTTTGCGCAGCAATTGAGCGGCCAGGGCCTGCAAGGGCAGATACTCGCGCAGCGTGCCCAGCACCAGCCATTGCAAGGTCGCCCGATCCGCACCGGTCAACGCCACCGGCAGCAGGGCGGCATCCACCGTCTGCCCGCTATCCACGCCCCGCAATACGGCAATAGCTGCCTTGCGCACTGTCACACCCGATGTGCTTTTTGCCCGCTCAATCCCCGTCCGCCCTTCCCTCATCCCAGCACTTCGCCAACTTGCGGGCGATAACCGCGGGCGAAATCACTACCACTGAGTACGCCCTTGCCCGCCGGTTGCACCGCCAGCAACTGCAATTGATCTTCGCCACAGGTCACCACTACCCCGTCTTTTTCCACGGCAGTGATGGTGCCGGGCGCCTGCTCGCCCCGGACAGGCAGCACCCGCGCCTGCCAGACCCGCAAGCCTTTGTCGCGAAAAAGGGTATGGGCGACGGGGCTGGGATTGAAAGCCCGCACCAGACGCTCCAGCGTCGCCGCGGGAAGCCGCCAGTCGAGCAGCGCCTCGTCCTTCTTCAACTTGCGGGCATAGGTCACCAGTGCCGGATCCTGGGGCACGGGTTTGAGCCGATTCGCCCAGAGCCGGTCCAGAGCCTGACGCAAAGCATCGCTGCCCAACCGTGCCAAACGGTCATGGAGACTCGCCGCCGTGTCATCGGGCGCAATGGGCACGCGCTCCTCCCACAGCACCGGACCGGAGTCGAGTCCGGCTTCCATCTGCATGATGGCGACACCGCTTTCTTTGTCGCCCGCCGCGATGGCCCGGGCGATAGGCGCCGCGCCGCGCCAGGCGGGCAGGAGACTGGCGTGGACATTGATGGCGCCGCGCGTCGGCAAGTCCAGAATCGCCTGGGGAAGAATCTGACCATAGGCCACGACAATCAGCAGATCCGGCGCCAGGCT
>NZ_JBYCKR010000240.1:0-7153 GCF_057473505.1 Acidithiobacillus sp. TH-A35
CGATCAGGTTATCGTCCTGATCGTGACGTGGTGAAATGGTCACCATGCTGCACCTCGCGCTGCACCTGAAACCCTGCCCAAGTGCAGCTCTTATTCAAGAGATACTGGAGAATTTATTACAACTTGTTGTTTTTGTTTGGAGGCTGGGCCCGGAATCGAACCGGGGTACGCGGCTTTGCAGGCCGCTGCATGACCACTCTGCCACCCAGCCTTAAAAGAAAAGGGAAAGACTGAATGCTTTCCCTCGATTGTGGAGCGGGAAACGAGGCTCGAACTCGCGACCCCAACCTTGGCAAGGTTGTGCTCTACCACTGAGCTATTCCCGCATGGGCGCAAAGGTTACCGAGATCACCGGTCCTTGTCAAGATGAACGTCGCTGGCCATCAAGCTGGGCCAAGCGGCGCGCAAGTAGCCTACCATACTCCAGAGTGTCATCGCCGCCGCCACGACCAGGAGGGCAATGCCCAGGTTCCGTCCCGACAGGCCAAACAGAGGTCGTTCGTAGACCAGGAGCAGGATCGAAATCATCTGCGTAGTCGCCTTCGCCTTGCCCAGCCAGGAGACTGCCACCTTCTTGCGCTCCCCCAGCTCTGCCATCCATTCGCGCAGCGCAGACACAGTGATTTCCCGGCCAATAATCACGCTGATCAGAATACCCGCAAGTATCTTTGGCACCTCTCCCGAAGACGCGATGAGCACCAGTGCAGTGACCACCATAATCTTATCTGCAACCGGGTCCAGGAAGGTACCAAAGGGGGACACCCCCTGATAGCGCCGGGCCAGATAGCCATCAGCCCAATCCGTAATCGCCGCCACCGCAAAAACGCCGGTGGCGCCCAAAGTGCGCATATCGCTCCCCCAGTAAAAGAGCGCCACAAAAATAGGCACCAACAAGATGCGCAGAACTGTCAGGAAATTGGGCAGCCGTTTTATCACAATCAGGCACGTCCTACGTGAAAGAAATCATATATCCGCTGCGCGAGTTCCAGATGGATACCTTCTACGCGCTGCAAATCCTCTATACCGGCGTCACGAACCCCCCGTAAACCGCCAAATGCGCGTAACAGCGCGACTCGCCGTTTGGGTCCGATTCCGGCGATGCCATCCAGATCAGACTCCTGTCGCGCCTTGCCGCGTCGCGCCCGATGACCGGTAATGGCAAAACGATGGGCTTCGTCGCGTATTTCCTGAATCACCAGTAATACTGGGTCATCATCGTCAAATTGTCGCGCCGCGGCCCACCCGGGAATATGCAGCATCTCCAGCCCCGGACGCCGCGTCGTCCCTTTCGCTACCCCACACAACTGAATACACCCTATCTCCAATGCATCCAAAGCCACTTGGGCCCGGGCCACCTGCCCGGGACCGCCGTCAATAAGGACGATCTCTGGCAAGGGCAAACCTTCTTTTTGCAAGCGCGCGTAGCGGCGATGCACAGCCTGCTCTATAGCCGCGTAATCGTCCCCGCCCTGGATGTCCCGGATATTGAAGCGGCGATACGCACTCTTCAGCGCCCCATCTTCACCGAAAACCACACAAGATGCCACCGCCGCTTCACCGCGTGTATGGCTAATGTCAAAGCATTCTACGCGCTGCGGCGCCTCTGCGAGGTCAAAAAGCTCCTGTAGCAGGAGCATACGCCGTCGTCCGGCGGTGGCGGTCTGCGCTCTTTGGCGCAACGCTCCCACGGCGTTGGTGAACGCCAATGCCATCCAGCGCCTGCGCGGACCGCGCTGCGGCTGATCAATCATGACCCGGTGCCCGGCTTCGCTGCTCAAAGCCTCCGCGAGTGAGGCCGGCGAACGTGGCAGCACATTGACCAGCAGATTCCCCGGCACCTCTTTATTACTGTAGAACTGCATGAGGAAGGCCGCGAGGACATCTGGCGCACGCACTTCTTCCGTATGGCGCGGGAAAATGGAGCGTCCGCCCAGTTGTCGTCCATTGCGGATAAAACTGACATACACCACCCACTGCCCATTCTCTTGTGCTGCCGCCAGCACATCAAAGTCGCCCCCACCCGCCTGCGCCACATACTGACGCTCCTGAATCTTGGACAAAGCGGCGATCTGATCACGGCGCCGCGCTGCCTCCTCGAAATCCAGTTGTTCCGCTGCGGCCTGCATGCGCGCCCCCAGACTGCGGATCGCCTCGTCGCTTTTCCCTTCCAGAAAGCGGATGGTGTCCGCCACATCCCGTGCGTAGTCCTCCCCGCTGATATGCCCCACGCAGGGACCGCTACAACGGCGAATCTGGTACTGCAAACAAGCCCGGCTGCGATGGTAAAAGGTATGATCCTCACAGGTCCGCAAGCGAAAGGCTTTCTGTAACAGCACCATACTCTCGCGTAGCGCAGTGACGGCCGGATACGGGCCGAAGTAGTGCCCTTTGCCCTTCTGGGCGCCCCGGTGCAAACTCATGCGCGGCGTGTCGTGACTGCTTTCTATGAACAGGTAGGGGTAACTCTTATCATCGCGCAGCAGGATATTGTACGGCGGCTGGTGGCGCTTGATGAGATTGGCTTCCAGCACCAGCGCTTCGGTTTCGGTGTGGGTCACTATCACTTCGACCCGTTTTACCTGCGCCAGCATCGCCAGCGTTTTGGGGCCGTGGCGCTGCTTCTGAAAGTAAGAACTGACGCGGCGCCTGAGATTGCGGGCCTTGCCCACGTAGAGCAGGCGGCACCCAGAGCCAACCATCTGGTAAATACCGGGCTGACTGGTCAGCGTACGCAGAAAGTCGCCAAGAACGAAAGACGTTTCCGCCGTCTCAATATCTCTCCGGGCGTTTTCTATGGGTTCAGCATCCATGAAATTTTAGAACTTTTAACTCCAGAAGCGCTCATTCATTATCCAGCATGCGCAGATATTCCCAGGTAAAAATGCCCGTATTGTGACCGTCGCTGAAATGCAGTTGCACCGCGTAGTTGCCCACCGGTGCCACATCCACAATGCCCACGTCCTCTTTACCAGTAATCACTTGCGCCTGATCGGGTGTGTGCCCCTTACACTCCGCGCAGGGACATTCCACCCGCAGGTGTTCAAAGGTCAGACGGCTGGTGTGACCGTCAGCCCAATCTACTTCCATGATGCGACTGATCATGAGGGGACGAATCTCCAGGGGCTGGGTGCGGGGCTCAGACATGATTACCTCTCAGGGACCGGGCTGGTCAGAAATAGGCCTCTAGGGTACAATTCACGCCCTCTAAAGGGAATGCCCAGAAGGACTACAGTATGAAGATTTCCGCCTTTGATATCCGCCCAGGCAATATTCTGGAACATGAAAGAGGGCTTTGGCGTGTACTCAAAACCGATTTCGTGAAACCCGGCAAGGGCGGTGCCTTCGTACAGGTCGAGATGAAGAATATTGAGACGGGTACCAAGTCCAATACCCGCTTCCGTTCTGGAGAAAGTATGGAGAAGGCCGTCGTCGAGCCGCGTACCATGCAGTATCTATACGCAGATGCCACCGGCTATGTCTTTATGGACAACGAGAGCTTTGAGCAGATCATTCTCAGTGAGGATCTGCTCGAAGGACAAACCGGCTATCTCTTGCCCAATACCGAAATCCAGGTCAACCTGCATAACGAAAGACCCATTGGTGTTGAATTGCCGCCTGTGGTCACTTTGGAGGTGGTTGAAGCCGACCCCGCCATTAAGGGACAAACCGCTACCGGCTCCTATAAGTCCGCGCGTATGGAAACCGGCATTACGGTTATGGTGCCGCAGTTTGTGAATGCGGGTGAAAAAATCCGGGTGAATACGGTAGACGGCAGTTACATCGACCGCGCCTGACAGATCGTAAACGGACAGATTGCCGGAGCTGCGAAACGCCCGGCACAACTCAGGACACCTGGGTAGTTGCGTTCACACTGTTGGGACTGGCTTTGGCCGGGATCACCCAGACAAACACCTCTCCCTTACTGACCATCCCCAAATGACGCCGGGCCAACTCTTCAACAGCATGGCTTCCCGTTTGCAGGCTCTTCACCTGCGCCACCAGAAGATCGTTGCGATCTTCTAACTGCTTCAAAACAACCTGCCTGGTTTCCAGTTTCTGGTGCAGGTCCGCAACATTCCACCAGCTTCCAGAACCAAACCAAAGCGGATATTGCAAGGCGCACAACACGGCCAGGAGCATAAAGTCTGCAAGGCGCATTTCTGCCTTAGCAGTGCCTACGCTACTTTTTACGCGCGCCCAATGGCCCATGCCGAAAAATCCCCGAAAATTTAATGGCCCAGAAAATATCCCATTAAATTCCTTTTAGTCTAGATTATAAAAAGTTGCAAGTCCGGGATAACGGGCCGCGTCGCCCAAGTCTTCCTCAATACGCAACAAACGGTTGTATTTTGCAACCCGATCCGTACGCGACAAAGAACCTGTTTTAATCTGACCACAACCTGTAGCCACCGCGACATCGGCCAATGTGGTGTCCTCGGTTTCTCCGGAGCGGTGCGAGACGATAGCTGTATAACTATGGGTTTTTGCCATTTCAATGGCCGCCAGGGTCTCGGATAACGTGCCAATCTGGTTGAGTTTAATGAGGATGCTATTGGCGACACCACGCTCAATACCTTCGCGCAAAATGGTCGTATTCGTCACGAAAATATCATCGCCAACCAGTTGCAAACGATCGCCGAGACGATCAGTCAGCATGATCCAGCCTTCCCAGTCGTTTTGATCCATGCCATCTTCAATGCTGATCAACGGATAACGATCGGTCAGTGTCTCCAGGTAGTCTACGAATTGCGCACTATTGAGTTCGCGCTTTTCGCTGGCCAGATGATAACGCCCATCCCGATAAAATTCACTGGACGCTACGTCCATGCCCAGCCAGATATCTTTGCCCGGCTGATAACCCGCCTTGCTGATGGCGTCCATGAGCAATTCCAGTGCCGCCTCATTGGAAGGCAGATTCGGAGCGAAACCGCCCTCGTCGCCGACGGTCGTCGCCAATCCGCGCGATTGCAGTACGGCTTTGAGGCTGTGAAACACTTCCACCCCCATCTGCAGCGCCTCAGAGAAAGACTCCGCACCCGCCGGGATCAGCATAAATTCCTGCATGTCCACGTCATTATCGGCATGGGCACCGCCGTTGATGACGTTCATCATCGGGACAGGCAATTGCAGAGGACCAAGGCCGCCAATATAGCGATACAAGGGTTGGCCAGCGGCGTGGGCGGCGGCATGGGCAGTCGCCAGTGAAACGCTGAGGATCGCGTTGGCGCCGAGACGTGCCTTATTTTCGGTGCCATCCAGGGCGCAGAGGGCGGCGTCAATATGCTCCTGCTCTTCGGCTTCCATGCCGAGGAGTAAATCCTGGATCTCACCGTTGACGTGCTCCACGGCTTTGCGCACCCCCTTGCCACCGTAGCGCTGGCCCCCGTCACGCAATTCTACGGCTTCGCGCTCGCCGGTAGAGGCGCCACTGGGAACAATAGCACGGCCCATAGCACCATTTTCCAGATGGACTTCGGCTTCCACCGTGGGGTTACCACGCGAATCGAGAACTTCACGGGCTTGTATGCGGACGATGGCGTTCATGCTAACTCTCCTCAGGATGGTTTTCAGAAAAATCTTGGTCTTTCACGAGATGATCAATCTGCTGGAGGACACGCAACAGGCTCTCCATACGTCCCAGCGGCCAAGCGTTGGGGCCATCGGACAAGGCCTGCGCCGGATCAGGATGCGTCTCCATAAAGAGCCCTGACACACCTGCCGCCACGGCTGAACGCGCCAGCACCGGGATAAATTCGCGCTGACCCCCAGATCGGTCGCCCTGACCACCCGGGAGCTGTACCGAATGGGTTGCGTCAAAAACCACAGGGCATCCGGTCTGGCGCATCACTGCGAGGGAACGCATATCCGATACGAGGTTGTTATAGCCGAAGGAGGCACCGCGCTCACAGACCATAATCTGGTCATTGCCGGTAGCTTTGGCCTTGTTGGCGACGTGCAGCATATCCCAGGGCGCGAGGAACTGGCCCTTCTTGATGTTGACCGGCTTACCCGCAGCAGCGACGGCCTGAATGAAATCGGTCTGCCGACAGAGGAAGGCTGGCGTTTGCAGCACATCGGCCACCTCCGCCACGGCAGACACGTCTTCTTTTTCATGAACATCCGTAATGACCGGTACACCCACTTCCCGGCGGACTTTTTCGAGAATGCGCAGTCCTTCGTCCCTACCGGGTCCTCGGAAACTCTGTCCCGAAGAGCGGTTCGCCTTGTCGTAGGAACTTTTGTAAATAAAGGGGATACCGAGACGTGCACAGATATCGCGCAGATCTTCCGCCGTGCGCAACGCCAGGGATTCACTCTCAATCGCACAGGGGCCCGCCATCAGAAAGAAAGGGTGCTGCAGACCTGCCTCGAAGCCACAAAGTTTCACGCTACCGCCTCCCGTTCCCGCTGCGCGATGGCGGCGCGCATAAAGGCATCAAACAATGGATGCCCCTCACGCGGGTTACTGGTGAACTCCGGGTGAAACTGGCAGCCCAGAAACCACGGGTGGCCCGGCAACTCCACCACTTCCACCAGCTCACTATCCGCAGAGAAACCCGTGTAACGCAACCCCGCCGTAGCCAACGAATTGCGGTAACGGTTATTGAACTCGAAGCGATGGCGATGTCGCTCGTAAATCCGCTCCTGCCCATAAGCTTGTGTCGCCAAGCTGCCGGGTTCCAATCGGCATTCCTGCTCACCCAGCCGCATGGTGCCGCCCAGATTACCGCCCTCTTCCCGATATGCTTTATGACCTTCGGGATCGGACCACTCGGTCATCAGCGTAATAACCGGCGCCGGAGTCTGGGGGTCCAGCTCTGTACTGTTGGCGTCCGTCAGTCCGGCGCAATGCCGCGCGAACTCAACGACCGCTAATTGCATGCCGAGGCAGATACCAAGATAAGGCACCTTCTGCTCTCGCGCGTAGCGAATGGTGGTGATTTTGCCCTCGGTGCCACGTCCGCCGAAACCACCGGGTACCAGAATCGCATCCGCTTCCGCGAGCATTTCCGTCCCCTGCGTCTCGATATCTTCTGCATCCACATACAGGAAGCGCACACTCCGCCGTGCCCGCAATCCGGCGTGAAGCAACGCCTCGGCCAGTGACTTGTAGGACTCGGTAAGCCCCACATATTTACCCACGAGGGCAATC
>NZ_JBYCKR010000241.1:0-3286 GCF_057473505.1 Acidithiobacillus sp. TH-A35
GCACCCGCAAACGCCGGGCACGTGCAGGGCATCAAATCAGCCATCGCCAACGGCACGTATCAGATCTCGCCGCAACGCATCGGACAGGGGCTCACCCAGGACGCACAGCAGTTCCTGCCCTTGGCCACCAACAACAAGGCCTGATGAATGGATAGCCAGACGGACACGGCACTGCAACTCCAAATCGGCGTGCTGGAGGCCTTGCTCCAGTTGCTGCATCAGGAAGAGCGTTGTCTGCAGTCTGGGATCATGACAGAACTGGAACCCATTGCTGCGGAAAAAGAGCGGCTCTACCAGACCATCAGCGCGCTCGAATCCCAGCGCTGCACGCAGCCATCTACCGTCACCCGCATGGATCTGCAAGCGCAACGCCGAACACTGCTGGAGAAGATCGTTCAGCACAACCAGCGGAATGGGCAGATCATCGGCGCCCTGGAGCGTTTTAACCAAGGCGCCTGGCAAATCCTCTTTGGGACCAATGATCCACTCTACACCGATGGCGGGACCACTCAGAACACTACCCAGCGGCACCTGATCGGCAGCGCCTGAGATGCTCGTGCTCACCCGGCGCCGCGGCCAGGCCATCTGTATCGGGGACGATATCCGTATCGTTGTCACCCGTATTGAAGACGGTCAGGTGCGGCTGGGGATAGAGAGTGCCCACGACGTGATCATCCTCCGTGAAGAATTACTGGAATCCGTTCGGCAGGCCAACCAGTCTGCCCAAGCCGTAGCCCCTGCCCAATTCGACCAGTGGTTACAGTCTCATCGCCCGTCTACCCAGGACGCGGCCAGCATTCAGGAAGAATAAAAATGACCGACTACTCCACCCGCTTTGGTCTCCTACCTATCTCTGATGCGCAGGTATGGCATTGTGTCGCCCCCCTGCCGGGCTTTGCGGAGTTGCAGCGGTTTACGCTCCTCCATGTTCAGGAACAAGGCCCCTTCGTCTGGCTGCAATCTCTGGATGAGCCGCTGATCGCCTTTCTGCTGGTTGCGCCGGAACATTTCGGCCTGCACTATCCGCAACGCCCACAGTTTGCGGCGCAAGAAACGGACGGAATCAGCATGGTCATGGTCATCCTGCCACAAAAAACCAATGATTCTTTACAGGCCAATGCCTTGGCTCCACTGTATTTCTTACCCCACACCCGCCAATTCGGTCAGTGGATTGTCGAGCATGCCGAACCCAGCCTGGCAAACATTTCCGAAGCCCAGACGCCTCCGGCAACCCTCGGTGTACCAATCATCCAACTCGGACTCGCCCGCCGGGATGCTACTGCCAGCCCCTTAGCGATTGGCGCTGCGTAAATGCTCGCGGTCGCAGCGCAAGGCATATTGGATAATCTGCTCCTGCAAGGCGCCGGGGGCTTGCACGAAGCTCAAGCCAATGTCTTGTGAGGCGGTACCACGGGGATGACCTACTGGTTCCACATAACGAACCTGCGCCCCCACCCGGTACACCTTGCCCTGAAAGCTGAATTGCACGCTTGCCAGCATCTCGCCGGCAGTCATCGGATAGTCACTGGGCGCATGAATTCTTGCGCGCATGCCACCGGCACCCAGATCCACACAGAGCCCGTCGCAACTGCGCGCACCGTGGCGCTGAAGTGACAGCGCCAACCCACCCGCCTCAGCGGGCACCGCGCGCAGAGTGGCACGGCGCTGCAGATGGTAAAGCGCATCCGGCCATTGGATGCGCACAGCCCCATAACGCTGCCACAGCAGCCTCTCGACCACCGTGCTCTGAAACCCCAAGGGTAACATCGACGTGCTCCATAGGAGCAAATCCTCGCCGCGCCGCAAGCGGGTATTTTCTGCCTCCGGCATCAGTTCATCGAGGATCAGGGTCGCGGTGTCTGTTTCAGCATGAAGGAGCGTGGCCTGGGCCAAAACGCCGCCACTACGCCCAACCATCACCGCCAGCGCTTCACCACTCGCGATCAGTTCGGCAAGGGCTCGCCCTATCTGTCCTTTCCCCGTTTGCCGATTTTTTTCAGTGAACAGTTGATCCAGGAAGCTTTGGCTTGAAAACATCGTGTCCTCGCGTTTTGCAATTTTAGTCGTCAAGTTTTTGACGATCCTGACGGAAGACCGTCAGATCCGGGCGATCGTAACGGTCCATTTCTACGGATAACGTCTCAACAGCATGATTCATGCCGTACCGCTGGGGGCTTTTTCGCGGCACGGTTTTCGCTTTGCCAAAGGAGTCGCGGCAGGATCGGAAAAATCGTCTATTTCCCAGAGCGGGTTAGTAACAGGAGTTCGCCATGGCGCGCCGTAAGAAAGAAGAGGAATGGGAAAATCATGAACGTTGGCTGGTGTCTTATGCCGACTTCATTACTCTGCTCTTCGCCTTTTTTGTGGTGATGTATGCCATTTCTTCGGTGAACGAAGGCAAATACAGAGTCCTGTCGAAAACTTTGGTATCCGCCTTCAGTGGACAACCCTGGTCACCGGTACCCATCCGCTCTGACGCGGGGCTGTCCCTCAGCCAGACGCCTGTAGAACTGCCCGCCCTGCCTAAAATCGCCGATATGGCGCCCGTTCCTCATGTGCAAAAAGGCCAGGTTTCACCCCAGGCTAGGAACGACCCACAAACACCGCCGCATCCCGCCACCGCCATGCGGCAAATTGAAAAACAAATGGAGACACTGCTTAAACCTTTGATCGCGCAGGGTAGCGTCGCCATTCATCGGAGCAACCTGGGCGTCGTCATCGATCTGAACGCCAAAATCCTGTTTCACTCGGCACAGACGCGGCTCAGCCCGAATGCCACCGCCACTCTGGGGGCTATTGCACAGGTCTTGCGTCAGGTGCCTTACCAGGTCCAGGTAAACGGTTTTACCAACGATCTACCCATTCGCACCGCCCAATTTGCATCCAACTGGGCACTGTCCGCCGCACGTGCAGTTTCCGTAGTGGAGCTCTTCATCCAGCATGGCGTGAATCCGCAGAATCTGGTCGCCGCAGGCTACGGCAAGTATCATCCGGTAGCACCCAACGATACGGCGAAGGGCCTCATCATGAATCGACGAGTAAGCATCGTGGTAGTCGCCCCACAGAATCCGAGCAAGGCCGGAACCGATCCGATCATGGCGGGCGCCATTGATCAGCGCGGTTAGATATCAGGAAAAATTCGATCAATGACATCCGACGAGATCAACAAAACGCAAAAGCAGCAGAAGCGCCTCAATCGCGTTATCGTGATCGCCCTCCTTCTGCTGGTCGTCGTCGCCACGGGGGTATACCGGAATCATTTCGAACGACACGACGAAAGCGCTCC
>NZ_JBYCKR010000242.1:0-4255 GCF_057473505.1 Acidithiobacillus sp. TH-A35
GTTGTATCCGGCTGGGCGGCGATTTCTTCGCGGACTTTGTCCATATCCAGTGCCTGAGCCTGTTGAATCACTTCTTCCAGCGCGCTGGCCGGGAGTGAGCCTGCCTGAGAGAAGATGCCAATCTGCTGGCGGAAGATGGTCAGCGTCGGGATAGAACGAATCTGGAAAGAAGCGGCGAGTTCCTGCTCGGCGTCCGTATTCACCTTGGCAAAGACCACATCCGGATACTTCTCAGCGGCGGCTTCAAAAATGGGGGCAAAAGCGCGGCAAGGTGCACACCAGGGCGCCCAGAAATCCACCAACACCATGTCATTGCCGATGACGACGGCTTCAAAATTGTCTTGCGTGAGTTCTACTACGGCCATGAGGATTCTCTTTAATGTGAGTGTTTGCGCGGCAATGCGCCAGACATGCGGGACCATCCCGAATGACCACAAAATGTATTATACCGACCTTAAAACGCGGAGGGTGACAGGGTCAAGAGCCCCGATCTTCATCCCGTCAGCCACGAGAGAATGACATGACCGTTAGTGATTCGCAGATCCCAATACTCACCGTCAGCGCACTGAACGCTGCCGCCCGCGAGATCATTGAAGGGAATTTTCCGCTGTTAAGGGTGGAAGGTGAGCTGTCCAATTTCAGTAGCCCCGGATCGGGACACTGGTATTTTTCGCTGAAGGATGCGCGGGCGCAGGTGCGCTGCGCCATGTTCCGCCAGCGCAATACCTATACCCGGATTCAGCCCCGCAACGGCATGCAGGTGCAGATACTGGCGCAGCCCACCCTGTATGAAGGACGGGGTGATTTTCAATTGGTTGTCGAGCAATTGCTGGATGCCGGTGAGGGCGATTTACAGGCGCGTTTTGCCGCCCTCAAGGATAAGCTCGCGGCCGAAGGGCTTTTTGCGCCGGAGCTGAAACGGCCCCTCCCCCGCTGGCCGCAGCGGGTCGCCGTGGTCACTTCAGCGAGCGGCGCGGCGCTGCATGACATCCGGGTGACGCTGGCGCGGCGCTGGCCGATGCTCGCGGTAATGGTCTATCCGGTGCTGGTGCAAGGCGATCAGGCAGCGGCACAGATTTGTAGCGCGCTGGCCCGCATCGCCAGTCGGCAGCAGGAGGATGTGGTGATCCTGGCGCGTGGCGGCGGCAGCGCGGAGGATCTGTGGTGTTTTAATGAAGAAAGCGTCGCGCGCGCGATTCGTGCCTGCCCGGTGCCGGTGGTGACGGGCATTGGTCATGAAATTGATTTCACCATTGCCGATTTCGCGGGTGATCTGCGCGCGGCGACCCCCACGGCGGCGGCGGAAGCGGTTAGCCCCGACCGTGGCGAGTGGTTGCCGCAGGTGCGGGCACATCGGCGACAGCTGGAACAGTCCATGCAGCGCACGCTGCGGGACGCGACCCAGCGCCTCGACTATTTGCGGCTGCGCCTGCGTCATCCCGGCGAGCGGGTGCGGGATGCTGAGCGCCGTTTGCGTCTGGCGCGTGGGGCCTTGCGGCAGGCCATGCAGCGTCAGCAGGCCGTATGGGGCGGACGACTGCAGGTTCTCCAGGCGCGACGTTTGCGGCAAGACCCTCGCCAACGCTTGCGAGGTCTGAATGAGATGCTGGAAACCCGGCGCGCCGCGCTGATTCTAGCGATGGACAAGCGACTGGCCGGCGCCGAGGCGCAACAGCAGCAGCAGGTGGCGGCCTTACGCCTGCTGGACCCCTTGGCGGTGTTGCAGCGCGGTTTTGCCGTCCTTCGCGACGAGTCCGGCAAGGTGGTGTTTGGCAGCGCCTCTGTCGCGGTGCATGCGCAGGTTACCGCGACCCTGGCGCAGGGCACCCTGCTCTGCGAGGTCCTCAAAAAAAGTGATTAGCGCTTATGTCGGCTATCGACAAGGCCCGCTCTATCGCTTTACTCTTTGTCTTCGTCGCCGCTGGCCTGAGTGGCGAATTTTTTCTAGCAGGGCACTGGTGCCCTGAATTCTGAGGAGTGTTCATGGCAAATCCGCAAGTAGTGCTGCACAGCAACAAGGGTGATATCGTCATTGAGCTGGACGCCGACAAAGCGCCCAACACCGTCGAGAATTTTCTGAAGTATGTCGACGAGGGTTTTTTTGACGGCACCATCTTTCATCGCGTGATACCCGGCTTTATGATTCAGGGCGGAGGTTTTACGGCGGAGATGCAGCAGAAAGAGGTCCATGCGCCCATCGCCAATGAGGCGGAGAATGGTCTGAAAAATGCGCGGGGTACGCTCGCCATGGCACGGACCAATGATCCCCACTCTGCCACCGCGCAGTTTTTCATCAATCTGACAGACAATGATTTCCTCAACTTCAAGACGGCATCAGGATCGGGATGGGGTTATGCCGTTTTTGGTAGGGTCGTCAGCGGGATGGATGTGGTGGACGACATCGCGAAGACTCCGACCGGTAACAAGGGGATGCACCAGGACGTTCCCAAGGACACCATCTCCATCGACAAGGGCGAGCGTCTGCCTGCGGCCTGAGTCTATGATGGTGCAGGGTGCAGACCTTGGTAATGGCCCCGTGCTGTTTATCTCTGACCTGCATCTGAGTTCCGCACAGCCCGCGCTGATCGCCCTCTTCCGCCATTTTTGTTTGCACGAGGGCCGGACCGCGCGGGCCGTTTTTATTCTGGGCGATCTGTTTGACTACTGGGTGCATCGGGATCAGGCGGCGGAAGCGCCTTATGCAGAAATCCTTGCCCTGCTCCATGATCTGCAGAAGCAGGGCACCACGGTGTACCTCATGGTCGGTAACCGGGACTTTGCCCTGGGTGCCGCGTTTCTGGCGCAGTTCGGTATCCTCGCCCTGCCCGACCCGGCGCTGCTGCAACTGGGCGATCAGCGTATCCTGCTGACCCACGGTGACTTGCTGTGTAGCGACGACCATCGTTACCAGCGCTTTCGCCGGGTGATTCGCCATCCGCTGACTCGACTCACGCTGGGACGCCTGCCTTATGCCTGGCTCCAGCGTATCGCCCGCGGATTGCGTCGCGGCAGTAGCCGGGAAGTGCGGGCCAAGGCACCAGCCATAACCGATGCCAATCCGCAGACCATCGTCACCGCCCTCCACGGGGAGGGCATTTTCGCGCTGGATGGTGCCACTTATGACATGTTGATTCATGGCCATACCCATCGCCCCGTTTGGGAGCAGCGTCCGGAGGGACGGCGCATGGTGCTGGGTGCCTGGGACGCCGATGGCGCGCGAATTGGGCGCTGGGAGAACGGCCAATGGTCCTTGCAGTTACTGAGTCCACCGTAATTTCGGCTTTTGCGCGACCGGAGGGATCAACATGGACATCACGGAGCATGGTCCAATGGCATGCGGTCTGAGCAGCGCTGCGGCCTCGGCGTTACAGCAACAATACGGGCCTAATCGTCTGCCCACGGCGCATGCGCCGCGCTGGTGGCAACAACTGCTGGCGCAGTTTCGTAACACCCTCATCGCGATTCTGCTGGCCGCTGCACTCTTATCGCTGGTACTCGGACATCTGGTAGACGGCGCAGTCATCGGCACGGTGATTTTGATCAACACCCTGCTCGGCTTTGTTCAGGAGAACCGTGCGGAGAAAGCCGTGCAGGCACTGCAATCTTTTCTCGCCCCGCAGGTGTTGGTCTGTCGCGATGGCGCCTGGCAACATCTGCCCGCTGAAGCACTGGTGCCCGGCGACTGGGTGCGAATAGAAAATGGGGCACGTATCAGCGCCGACATGCGCTTGCTGGAGGCGCATGCCCTGCGCGTGGACGAATCCCTGCTGACGGGGGAATCCGTCCCGGTGGATAAAACCACTTCTGGCGACGCGGGCGAGTTACTGCTGCGGGCGGGAACGCTGGTGACCGGGGGAGATGGTGTGGGCCAGGTGACCGCCACCGGCAGTGCCACCGAAATAGGCCGTATCCATCAGCTCATGGGAACCACCCTGACCATGCGCTCGCCTCTGCTGGAGCGCATTAACCGCTTGTCCCGGACTCTCGCTTTCACTGTAGTTCTTCTGGCAGCCGTCGCGGCGGGTATTGCCTGGTGGCGGGGCGAGACGCTGGAATTCGCCCTGCTCGCCGCCATCAGTCTGGCGGTAGCCATTATTCCCGAAGGGTTACCAGCAGTCATTAGTGTGACCCTGGCACTGGGCGTGCAGCGTATGGCGCAACGCGGCGCCATTGTCCGCCAGTTACCGGCAGTGGAAACCCTGGGCACGGTTACCGTCATTTGCACCGACAAAACGGGCACCCTGACAGAAAATCG
>NZ_JBYCKR010000243.1:0-4780 GCF_057473505.1 Acidithiobacillus sp. TH-A35
AGAAGTATCGCACTGATCAAGGCGACTGCGACGGCAATGGGTATGTTGAGGTAAAAAAGCCAACGCCAACCCAGGGTGTCGGTGATCCAGCCGCCGATGGTCGGCCCTAAGGTGAACGGTGTAATGGCGGCGATGCCCCACAGACTCAGGCCAATATTGCGCCGTTGTGGGGTGTAGTGACGCAGGATGACGCCAAGAGAGATGGGAATAGTCAGTCCGCCCGCATAACCCTGGACGACGCGCGCGGCCAAAAACCAGTCGTAATTGGAGGTCTGGGCGCATACGGTGGAAGCCATGGCAAAGGCGAGGAAGGAGCCGAGCAGGCTGCGCATCTCCCCCCAGCGGTTCAGAAACCACGTCGCGGTGGGAAAGGCCAGCGCCATAGCCAGGAAAAAATTCGCCTGGGTCCAGTCTGCATAGGCGGGGTTGACGCCCAGACTCCCGGCAACGTGGGGGATCATGGGTAGATAGGCCCCGGTGTTGAAGAGTACAAGGAAGTGACCCAGCCCGATCACCAGGTTGAGGAGTGCCACCATAGACGCGCTGAGCGCTGGTATCGGGGCGGCAATACGGAGGGAAGACGTCACGGGCGGTTGCGTTTGCTATTTTTCGGAAGACGTAGCGATAATGCGGCCCGTGAATATATAGGTCAAATTGGAAATTTATAACTAACCTATAGGGGATAGCGATATATGGACACCGAGCTTTTGCTGACTTTTCTAACGGTAGCCCGGTCCGGGGGTATCAGCGCGGCGGCCAGGGTGCTGCACCGCAGTCAGCCGGCGGTGACGGAACGTTTACAGAAACTCACCCAGCAAGTGGGGGAACCACTTACCATGCGCAGCGGCCGCGGTATTCGCCTCACGCCGGCCGGGGAGGCATTGCTCTCCACCGCGCAGCGGCTGCGCGATGTGGTCGACGAATTTGACGACATCGTGTTGCGTCGGCAGCGCCTGCAAAACGGCGTGCTGCGCATTGCCGCGACCAATACGGTGGCCAATTATTTTTTGCCGCAACGTCTGGTGGCCTTTCAGCGCCAGTTCCCCGATGTGGAACTCCAACTGCGCGGT
Organism: Acidithiobacillus sp. TH-A35; assembly: GCF_057473505.1. Lineage (NCBI taxonomy): Bacteria > Pseudomonadati > Pseudomonadota > Acidithiobacillia > Acidithiobacillales > Acidithiobacillaceae > Acidithiobacillus > Acidithiobacillus sp. TH-A35. The sequence continues at coordinate 1,071 of NZ_JBYCKR010000243.1, forward strand.
GGCATCATCGACTGGTCGGACATCTCGTTGTCCGACTGGGATTTGTTCTTTCTGGAAGGCGGGCTGGATCTGGAAGGGTTGCCTTCCTACTATACGGTAACGCCATGGTTACACGATGAAATCATGACGATTTTCCCGGAGGGCCACGCGCTGCTGGCGCAAGATGACCTCACCCTGGAAAGCCTCATGTCCTACCCCATGATCTGGCGGGAACGCGCCTCGGGCATTCGCCGCTCTGTGGAGCGGGTGTTTCATGACGCACACTTGACGCCCAAACAATCCATCGAAGTGACCGGTGTCGAGGCGGTAGGTGCCGCCGTAGACGCCGGGCTAGGCATCGGGTTTGTGACTGCCGCAGCCTTGCGCTGCCGAAAAGACTGGCGCGTCCACGTACGCCGCTTACCGTCACCGCACGGCATTCAATGGACACTGTATATGGCCAGACCGCAGCCCATTTACCAGTCCCATACCATCCAGGCATTTCTGCAATTTCTGGATGCGGATGCAGTGCATGCGTCAGACACCGCAGCCGCATCGCTGCGTTAAGCGTCCTGCGCTTCCGCCGACGCCGTTACGGGGACCATGGACTCCGCCGCGTCAATCACCCCACGCTCGGCCTCCAGTACATCCCCCTTGGCACGCTCCCGCTCCACCAGGCTGATGATCCGGGCCACCTGCGCGGGTTTTACCGCAAGGTACTCGGCTATCGCCTTGATGTCCTCCTTCAGTTGCGCCTGTATGGAGTTGATGCCCTCCCGGCGGTTGATGATGTCTTCTATGGCCTCGCGGGCCTTGTGATCCAGTTCCAAAGTAACTCCCTAATTTGCCGTGTGTGATCGGCCCTAAAGCCATTTTTGTCCGGCGCAGTTTATCACGGCCGCACCATAAAAGGCTCCGTGGCGGGTTGGTCTTGTGCGGTGCGCTGGAAGGTAGCCGTTTGCTGAGTCTGCTGAAGTACCACAGACTCCATAGAGGACGTCGGGCCGGGCTGATAACCTTTTTCCTGATGTCCCAGCCAGAGGCCAATCAGCGTGCCAAAGACCAGAATGCCCGCCGTCTTGGGCCGGAACTGCGATGCAAAATGATGGGGTGCCATGTGATGCCTCCTTCGGTGGTTACTGTATAAAAGTACAGTACACGCTGAAGGGGCTCATGGCAAGTGCGATGGTGGTCGGGGTTACCATGGGTGAACCGCATTGAAATCCACCCCATGCCATATCACCAGCGACGCTGCTGGACAGAGGTTATCGGGGGAATGGGAAAACCCTGTCCCATCAAAGCTGCGGCAGGCGGTCCAGGGGGCTGATCACGCCGCTCGGCCCGCTATTCAGGACATGGGTATAGATCATGGTGGTACTCACATCGGAATGCCCCAGCAATTCCTGCACCGTGCGAATGTCCTGACCCGACTCCAGCAGGTGATATGGTGGACCTCTCACGGACCCTCTGCCGTGGCCAAATTCGACGCTGCTACGCGGCGATATCCCGGAGGTCGTGCGGATACTCAAGGATCAAACGAATGGTGTGCTGGGAATCATGGGCAGTGGGGAATTGATTAAAACCCTGTTGTCCGCTGACGTGATTGACGAATACTTGCTGATGATCCACCCACTGGTTCTCGGCACCGATCGTCGGCTTTTCCCAGAACAAGTGAAACTGGCGCTGCGGTTGACACACTGCGTCACATCGTCCGCCGGCGTGGTGATCGCCACCTACGAGCCGGAGAAAGAATAAAAATGGATGGCGCGCCCTCGGCCAAGATTCAAACGACATCCAACCCCGGCGAATTGCGCCCTAACACCATTCCAACCATGCGCTCCAGCCGACTGCTTTACGTTGGGCGTCAGAGGCAGCGCACATTGCTTCGTGTTCGCGTATTTGCTAACGTCCGTTCATGTCCTTCGAGATCGAGTACTTCCACGAGCGCGTTCTCCACGAGATTGAGTCGTGGCCCGTAGATGTCCTCGCCGACTACGCGCGTTTGGTCGAACTGCTGGCCGAATATGGGCCGAGTCTCAGGCTGCCGCACTCGCGGGCTTTCGGTGATGGCTTGTTTGAGCTTCGGCCTCGCGGTCGTTCCGGCATCGGTAGAGCGTTCTATTGCTTTCTCGTTGGCAAACGGGCCGTCGTCCTCCACGCCTTCATCAAGAAGGCGCAGGAGACGCCTGATCGAGAACTTAAGTTGGCGCGCAAGCGCCTGAAGGAGGTTTCAAATGGCTGAACTGAAATTTAAACCCGTCCGTCATTCCCACAAGGAATTCCTTGCCAAGGCGGCAACCCGCAAGGGGTTCGTCGAAGCCTATGACGCCCTTGCCCTTGAGTACCAAGTTGCCAGCCAAATGCTCAAGGCACGATCCCGTGCGGGCCTGACGCAAGACGCCGTCGCGGAACGGATGGGAACAACCAAGAGTGCGGTTTCGAGGCTCGAGTCGGCCGGAAAGCATGCGCCCTCGCTCGCAACCCTCAAGCGGTATGCCCAGGCCGTGGGGTGCGAGCTTCAAGTGAAGCTTGTGCCGCAGAAGACTGCTTGACGCCAATCCATCGGTAACCGGACTGCCCGCAAGCTGCGCCTGCAGGTTCCCTCCGCCACTACGCGGGTCCGGCGGCCGGTTACATCATTCGTGTGCGCCGGGTATGGCGCGTTACTTCATAAGTGGAAGTCCTATGGCCAGGTTTTCGCAGAGCCGAAGGCTAGGGAAACGGCAAATATTCGACTTATTTCTGTTCGTCGATCACGAACAGAGGAGGCAGCACTATATGAAAGCTAAAACGTTCGATAAACAGTTTGATGAGGGTGTTGATATTACTGCTGCTCTGGAGTTATCCAAGGCGAAACGCGTGTTGCAGGAGCAAAAGCGCGTTAATGTCGATTTTCCTACGTGGATGATTGAATCATTAGATCGAGAGGCAGGAAAGCTCGGCATTACCCGGCAATCCATTATTAAGGTGTGGCTCGCTGAACGCCTTGAAGAGTCTGCTTCTAACACTACGTTCCAACGGACGCGCCGCGATGCGGCGCTCCGCTGAACTCCACGCTAGGGCCTACGGAGATGCCACGCTACATCGGAAGCTGCCACTGCGGTGCCGTGCGCTTCGAGATCGAAACGGTCATTGATCGTGTGATCGAATGCAACTGCTCGATCTGCCATAAAAAGGGCATCCTTCATCACCGTGTCACTCCGGATCGCTTCCGTCTGTTATCTGGTGAGGCCAACCTTGGTACATATCAGTTTGGGTCCAAGCTCGCAAAACATCACTTCTGCAAGACCTGTGGCATTCACGTCTTTACCCGACCTCGGGCTGCGCCTGATCTTTATACTGTGAACGTCAGAGTTCTCGATGACTATGACCTCGCACGCGAAAGCCCAGAGATTGTTCAGTTCGATGGCCGGCACTGGGAGGAAAACGTTGTTTCTCTCAAGTAACTCATTGGGTCCTATTGAACGCCTGCTTCCCGAATTAGCCATCTTCTGCTTGGGGGAAGCAAACCCCCACATTTTCACCAATGCGCCCGCAGCGCCGTGATGTCTGCGGCCTCGGTTTTCTTAACATCATATTTCGTGACATTTTGTAAATGAATGTCTTGCTTCAACCCGGTGTGCGCCGCCGCGAGGTGTGGGCATGGGCGATGTACGACTTCGCCAATTCCGGCTATACGACGGTGGTCATCACCGCCGTGTTCAGCGCGTATTTTGTCTCCGTCGTCGCCG
>NZ_JBYCKR010000244.1:0-9770 GCF_057473505.1 Acidithiobacillus sp. TH-A35
ACATGAACTACTCCATGCCCATCATCGCCGACGTGCAGCTCGCGGCCCTCGCCTGTGGCGCCGATCCCTTCAAGATCGTCCAGTTGCAGTGGCACGCTTCACCCTGTGAAGACCTGGTGGAAAAGATGGGCATCAGTTGGGACAAGGCCAAGGCCGACTTCCAGGAATATCTCAAACAGGTGGAACAGGGCAATGTGGAATACCTCTACAACCCCGAACTCGCCACCAATCAGAACATCAATATGAAGATGGCCTCCGCCTGATTCAGTTTGACGCGCAAAATGACCCCGCCTCGCGCGGGGTTTTTTATGTTCGCAAGGAATCTATCCGGGCATGGAATACTTCAATCCACAAAAACCTCCCCTCGGGGCACATTTTTCGGGTATGCTTAAGCCCGCCCGCCACAACAGGCGATGGCTTTGTTCGTTTAAACAGGAGGATGACAGTGGACCCCAAGGCCCTCAATACCCGTTGCGTAGAACTTTTTCAGAACCCCGACGTGCGCCTGCGTATGTGGAATGCGCGGATGTTCTGGCAGGTTGGCGATCAGATGAATGTCGCGCCGACTGCGCTCACCAGCCCAAAAGTGGACACTTGTGAACTGGAAGTCATGCTTAGCGCCGCTGCACTGACCGATTCCCAGTGTGCCGCGGAACTGGACAAACGCGAACCCGGCCGTGCCGCCTTCATTCAGCGCCAGATTCGGGAAGGCATGCGGCCGCTTTTGCGTCCTGCGCAATAATCAGAGTTGCAGGCATCGCGCAGTTGCGGGCCTCAGCACAACAGGGGTGTGTTGCCAGCGTAACCCTCTTGTGCGGCGTCGTTGACCACAATGTGTACACGGCGAATGTCCCGGACCGGGGTGTTTGCCGCACCCCACGCAAATCACGCCCCATTGTTATCCGCCCTTTGGCAAGACCGACACGAGGCGCTATTCTTGCGCCATCAAGGCCGCCATTCGTCAGGGAACTGTTCCATGCCCAAAAAACCTACCACGCCGCTGCAAACCCCCGATGGCAGCCGGCATATCCTGCTGCATTCCTGCTGCGCGCCCTGTGCCGGCCCCATCATGGATGATATCCGCGCGGCAGACATTGATTTCACTGTGCTCTTCTACAACCCCAACATTCATCCCCAGGCCGAGTACGAGTTGCGTAAGGAAGAAAATATCCGCTACGCCAGGCAACTGGGCGTCCCTTTCGTTGACCTCGACTATGACAAGGATAACTGGTTCAGCCGGGTGCAGGGACTGGAGTGGGAACCGGAGCGCGGCGAGCGTTGCAGCGCCTGTTTTGATATGCGCTTTGAGCGTTCCGCTCTCTATGCCGCCGAACACGGCTTCAGCCTCTTTTCCAGCACCCTCGGCATTTCCCGCTGGAAGGATATGGCCCAGATCAACGGCTGTGGAAAACGGGCTGCAGCGCGCCATGCGGGGTTACAGTACTGGGACTACAACTGGCGCAAGGGCGGCGGCAGCGCACGGATGATCGACATCGCCAGGCGCGAACAGTTTTACCAGCAGGAATACTGCGGCTGTGTCTATTCTCTGCGCGACAGCAATCAGCACCGGATCAGTCAGGGCCGCAGCAAAATCATCCGCGGCGTGAAGTTCTATGGCCGCGATGAGACCGGTCAGGGTCAGGGCGCCGACACAGAAGCTACGGGCATCAAGAGCTCGTAGCGGTCTCCTGGCCCCAATAATTCCAGAACCGGGTAGCGCAGGGGCAGATCACGCGCTTTGCCCCACGCCGACAGGGCGCCGTAGGCCTTCCATGAGGCGATCGCCAGGTTGGCATTCACCCGCACTCGGGCAACGTGCTGTGCGGGCCATTGCCCGGCCTGCCAGCCCGTCGGTGCCGGGACACCAGCATTCACCAGATAACCCAGACGAGCCACCACTTCGGCATCTCCGCCACTGCCCTGCTCCCGTTCCAGCAGGGTGATCTCTGTATGACTACGCAGGTCTGCAGGAGCATCCTTGGCCATCTTTTCCCGGGTCTTGACCATCTGCCGGTAAGAACCCTGGAAAGGCTGGTAGACATAGCTCCGCGCCACCCCCATCTCCTCCGTCACCGTCGGGCTGTTAAAGACGCCCAGCCACCAGAGCGTCAGCAGCAGCATCGCCAGAAACACCAGAAAGGGCCCCAGCCAGCCACGCCGCCAGTCACGCCTGGGAGCTTGCCGCATCTCCGCCATCTTTACTCACCTCTGCCAGATATGACCAGGAAAAACCGGGACCAGGGTCCCACTTGCGACCGGGTGCAATGTCCGAATGCCCCACCATGCGCTCGGGGCCCATGGCCGGGAAAAGGCCCTGCAAGTCTTTCGCCAATGTCGCCAGACGCTGGTACTGGAGCGGCATGAACGCAGTGCCCTCGCTGCCTTCCAGTTCGACGCCGACACTGTAATCATTGCAAGCGGGGTGACATTGCCACTCGGACACTCCGGCGTGCCAGGCCCGCTGAAAAACCCCGACATGCTGCCATAAGGTGCCGTCTCGTTCGATGAAAAAGTGGGCGGAGACATGCAGGTTGCGCAAAGCATCAAAGTAAGGATGGCTATTAAAGTCCAAAGTCCCCATGAAAAAACGCTGCACGTCACCGCTGCCAAAGCCCTCAGGCGGCAGGCTGATAGCATGCACCACCAGCAGGTCCACCGCCGTGTTCGCCGGACGTTCGTCATGGTGGGGTGATGGCGCGCACTTTGCCTGACGATGCCAGCCCGCACCGTCCCAGACCGTCACGGCATCTCCTCCGGTGGCCGATCGGCCATCTCTGTCAGCCAGCGGTCCAGTGCATGCGCCCGCGCTTCCACCTGAATGGGGCGCTGGTAACGGCCATCCCGGAAAAGGAAAAGTGCGGGCAGATGATAGACATCAAACTCCTGAGTGATCCCCATATCGATCCCTGCGTCGACCTCCCAAACTTGCAGATCATCACGGGTGGCCTCGTAATCCGCCAGCAAATGGCGCCATATCCTGCAGGAATGACAGCCCGCAGAAGTAAAAAAAAGGATGATCAGTCCTCGGGTGGTCACCATGCGTTGCCAAAAACCCAACTCCGATACCGTTTCCATGAACTTCTCCTCAATCGCCTGACAGAGTACCGCTATTATTCAACGGCCAAAATAACTATCACCTAGCCAGACAGGCGGGCGGGAAAGCGCACGCGCTTGCGAATCAGGCAGCTAAAAAGCAACTCCAATTCCACGAGCAGCGGGGTGGGATGCATCGCCAAGGCGTGTTCCGCGCCAGCCGTTAGTCGCACTTGAATGGGCAGGCGCTGGCCATTTGCCCTGCCCGAGGCGATTTAACACACCCCTTTATTCCTCAAGCGAGGAGCTCACATTGTTTCCTCCAGACATTGAGAATGTCCTCAGGGAATTGGGGAAGAAGGGCATGGCGCCCTAGATCTGCGGATGCCGCCGCCCCTGAGGGTGTTGCAAACGGTTCAAGGCCGAGAGGTAGGCCTTGGCGCTGGCGATGACGATGTCGGTATCCGCCCCCTGACCATTCACGATGCGGCCATCCTGCTGCAAACGCACCGTGACCTCCCCTTGGGCGTCAGTGCCGGTCGTGATGGCATTGACCGAGTACAGCAATAATTGCGCGCCGCTCTCCGTCACGGCTTCGATGGCCTTGAAGGCGGCATCCACCGGCCCTCCGCCCACGGCCATGGCGGTCTTGGCCACACCTTCCACCAGGACCTCCACTGTCGCCTCCGGGCGTGTGCCCATCTCCGAACAAACGCGCAGGTAACCCAGGCGATAGCGTTCCGCCTGCTCCTCCTGGAGATCCTCATTGACGAGGGCCTGCAAGTCCTCATCGAAGATTTCCGCCTTGCGGTCGGCCAGCGCCTTGAAATGCGTGAAGACCGTGTCGAGGGTCTCCTTGTCCAGTTGAATACCCAGGGCCTCCAGGCGCGCCCGCACCGCCGCCCGACCCGAGAGCTTGCCCAGGGTCATGCGGTTGGCCGCCCAGCCCACGTCCTCGGCGCGCATGATCTCGTAGGTCTCCCGGTGCTTGAGGACACCGTCCTGATGGATACCTGACTCGTGGGCAAAGGCATTGGCCCCGACAATGGCCTTGTTGGGCTGAATCGGGAAACCGGTGATGGTGGACACCAGCTTGCTGGTGGGCACAATCTGGGTGGCGTCGATGCGGCTATCGCAGGAGAAGACATCAGCGCGGGTGCGCACCGCCATGACGATCTCCTCTAGGGCGGCATTGCCCGCGCGCTCGCCCAGACCATTGATCGTGCATTCCACCTGCCGGGCACCATGCAGCACCGCCGACAAGGAGTTGGCCACGGCCAAACCCAGGTCGTTGTGACAATGGACGGAAAAGACCGCCTGGTCAGCATTGGGCACTCGCGCGCGCAGGTTGGCGATAAGCTGCCCGAAGCGGTCCGGGAGGTTGTAACCCACCGTGTCCGGAATATTGATGGTACGCGCCCCGGCGTCGATCACCGCCTCGATGACCCGGCAGAGAAAGTCCTCTTCGGAACGCCCGGCATCCTCCGGCGAGAACTCCACGTCATCGCAATACCGCCGGGCGAGTTTCACCGCAGCTACCGCCCGTTCCAGCACCTCGTCAGGGGACATGCGCAATTTGGCCTGCATGTGTACCGGACTGGTGGCGATGAAGGTGTGGATGCGCCCCGCGGCGGCTCCGGCGATGGCTTCCCCGGCACGGCGGATATCCTCGTCCCGAGCGCGGGCCAAGGCGCAGATACGGCTGTCCTTCACCGCTGCGGCGATGGCTTGCACGGCCGCAAAATCGCCGTTGCTGGCGGCGGGAAAGCCCGCCTCGATGACATCCACGCGCAGGCGCTCCAGGGCCTTGGCGATGCGCAATTTTTCGTCGCGCGTCATGGCCGCGCCCGGCGACTGCTCGCCATCGCGCAAGGTGGTGTCGAAAATGATCAAGTGTTCTTTAGATGGACTCATGGATCACCCTTTCCAGATCGTTCGCAGTGATTGTACCGCGTTGGCGGGTTTTCACGAAGGACGCGCAGATCTCCCTCATTCAGCAGGCGCACGCTGCAGCCAGCGATACACCGTTCGCTCACTAATGCCCAAGGCATCCGCCACCCGGCGACGGTTACCCTGATAACGACGCAACAATTCGTCAAGGTTATCAGGGTGCTGGCCAGTCTTGCCGGTTTCAGAGCGTGCAGACCGTTCCGCCGCTGGCAGAGCAGCGTTGCGCGACACCCCGGAATCCAAATGCCGGAGCTGGATGATAGGGCCATCAGCCAGCGCCGCCGCTTTTTGCAACATATTACGCAGCTCGCGCACATTGCCGGGAAAATCGTAAGCACCGAGACGAATCTCCGCATCCTTGGATAGGCTCCAACTCCCGCCCCAGCTCTTACCGATGCGCTCCAGCAAAACTTCGGCGATACCCGCGATATCCTCGCGACGCTCGCGCAAAGGCGGCAAATCAATAGTGATGGCCGCCAACCGATAATAGAGATCTTCGCGAAAAGCCCGCTGCGCGGTCATCTCTAGCAAATTGCGATTGGTGGCAGCCACTACGCGCACATCCGCATGCAACGTTTCCGCCCCCCCCAGACGCCGGAAGCTACCCGTTTCCAGCACCCGCAAAAACTTAGCCTGCATGGCAAGTGGCAACTCGCCCACCTCATCCAGAAACAGGGTGCCGCCATGAGCCATCTCATAGAGCCCGCGCTTGCGCCCAAGACAGCCGGTAAAAGCGCCCCGCTCGTGACCCAGGATCTCGCTCTCAAAAAGGGTTTCCGGCAACGAAGCACAATCGACGGTAATAAAAGGACCATTCGCCCGCGCCGAGAACTGATGCACGGCGCTGGCTGCCAGCTCCTTGCCCACTCCGCTCTCACCAAATAGCAGAATGCTGGCATCCGTCCGCCCTGCCATCTCTATATGGTGCAGACAGCGCATAAAGGCTGGTGAACGTCCTACCATACGCAACTCACCGCAGGTGATTTCCTCCTCCAGGTGCGGGAGGCGGATGATCTCCTCCCCAAGATAGGTGTTACCTTCCTGATCTTTAATAGCATGTCCGCGAATCCGCACATGCTCGGCATGATTCTGATGGTCATAATGAATGTGACGCACCTCATGCGCCTCTCCAGTGTTAAACACCGCTTGATGGGGACAATCTTCTCCACGCTTGTGACAAGGTACCGGGGAGTGATGGGAGATTTCATGGCAGCACTTCCCAACCACCTCATCTGCATGCACACCATAGGCATCCTGATAAGCGCGGTTAGCGGCCATAATCCGATATTCACGATCGATAAGCACCATAGGGTTCTGCTGAATATCGAGCACACTACCGGCATTTAAGCCAAGTGGCATGTCGTTCTGGCTAGCCGTAGTTTCCGATTTTCCGGATCTAGTCTTTTTGCCGCGGTTTATCATAGTTAGCCTTTGATGTCGGGGTGGCCCACTTATTCAGTTCATTATTGCACCATTTGCCAATTCCATCTTATTATACCCATTATTTCAGTGATCGGATGCAAGAATATTCTTATACCGCCGAACAGTTATTTTTATTTATGGATTAGAGAGTCATGTTTTTCTTATTTATCATGACATGACATGACACGCTGGGCATGTCATTCACCATGAAACTGAAATATCAACAACTTTATTGCAATTTACTAACCTTATTATATACCAAGAATAACAATAGACTTCCACAAATAAAAACTAATATCCGGTGATGGCACGCTTTCTGCTCTAACAAACTCATCCATTTGCGGAGGAAGTTCCCATGTCAGGCATGTACATCATTTGTTTAAGTGGCGCGCGGGAGAAGCTGCAATTTGCGGCGATGGCAGCGTCTGTAGCGGCCGTATCAGGAACGGAGGTCGATGTCTTTGTGTCGATGAATGCGTTTCCCTACTTCATCAAAGGGCACCGTAAGGAAGCACCGAATGAGGGTGCCATGGGCAAAATCATGGCCGAGCGCAATGTGCCGCCGTTTTATCACATTTTTGAGCAGGCCGTGGAACTGGGAGATGCCAGGATATGGGCCTGCTCCATGGCCATGGATGTTATGGGGGTTAAGGAAAATGGCATGGAAGATATTGTCGCCGGTCCCATGGGACTCACCAAGTTTCTCAGCGATGCCGAAGGGGCGCAGATCCTTACCTTTTGAAGCAATAACCTGAATGACAAGCGCGAGCGAAGGAGTAGCAGATGAGTGAAAGAGTCGTAGATGCCCGCGGCAGTTTTTGTCCCGGACCTCTCATGGAGCTGATTTCCAACATGAAGATGATGAGTGTGGGCGACACCCTGGAATTGTTGTCCACCGATGCCGGTTCCGCCGCAGACGTGCCGGAGTGGATCAAGAAGGTCGGCCACGAAATGCTGGATACCGAACAGGATGGTGAAGGCACCTGGCATATCCGGGTCCGTAAAGCCAAGTAACGCAACGTCCAATAGTGCAGAGACAAATAAGGAGTGACATCATGAGAATTCTCGTCATCGGTGGGGGTATGGGAGGCACGATTTTTGCCAATCTTCTGGCCCGCCGTATTCAACATGAAATGAAAACTGGGAAGGCCCGCATCACCATGCTCTCGGCCAGTCACGAGCACGTCTATCAGCCTGGTTGGCTCTATGTTGCCATGGGGCGCGCGACCCCTGATGAACTGGTGCGCGAACAGGAAAGCCTGCTGGAACCAGGCATCGAGTTCCATGTCGACCCCGTTGAGGAGTTTCATCTCGCCGAGAATCACGTCAAATGCAAAAGCGGCAAGGTTCATGAGTATGACCTGATCGTCATCTCCACTGGCTCCCGCCCCCTGCCGGAGAAAATCCCCGGCCTCAAAGAGAATTCCATCAACTGCTATACGGCCGATGATGCGGTAAATTTCTTTAAGCAACTGTCGGACTTCAAGGGCGGTCGTATTGTGGTAACCGTGGGTTTGCCGCATAAGTGTCCGATGATTCCGCTGGAACTCACCTTCGCCATGCACGATTTCATTAAGGATCGTGGCCTGCTGGATAAAACCGAGTTCTACTACACCTATCCCATCGGTCGGGTCCATAGCCTGGAAAATGTGGCGAAGTGGGCGACACCGGAGTTTGACCGTATGGGGATCAAGTACGAAACGCTCTTCAATATGAAAGAAGTCGACGGCAAGAACGCCGAAGTGCTTAGTGAAGAAGGCGGTGCCGTCAAGTATGACCTGCTGGTGGCGGTGCCGCCGCACAAGGGCCAGGAAGTCATCGAAAAAAATGGTCTGGGCGAAAACGGCTGGATACCCACCAATCGCGCCTCCCTGCACATGGAAGGTGAACACGGCAAAAACGTCATTATCTTAGGCGACACCACCAACCTGCCTATCAGCAAGGCGGGCTCGACGGCCCATTTTGAGGCGGAGACGGCAGCAGAAAATGTCGCGGCAGTGATCAAGATAGGGCGACCGGTGCGCAGTTACGACGGCAAGGTCTTTTGCTTCATTGAAGCGGGCAAGGATCGCGCCACCTACGCCATGTTTGATTACCAAAATCCCCCGCAGCCCAAGGCACCAACCGGTGCGGTCCATGCCTTTAAGATGGCCTACAACAAGCTCTATTGGGCCAGTGCCCGTGGCTTACTCTAAAGGAGGTGATCTATGGCTGCCATAATGTCAGAAGCCACCCACGAAGAAGCGCTATCCAAAGCCCAGGAGGCCTTGGCGCGCCTGGTAGAAAACGGCGACCTGGAACGTATTGTGCACTTGGCGCGGCTCGCTGGGGCTGCCCAGGACTCCATGAGCGATGAAATAGTCGGACGGCTGGCGGGCATGGCCAGCGACGGACTCGATTTGCTAGACCGGGTCAATCGCAGCCAGATCGTCCATGCCCTGCCCACCGTCTCCGCACTGGTGGAAAATGGTGACCTTGAGCGTATCGTGCATCTGGCGCGCATGGTCGGTGCCGCGCAGGACTCCATGAGCGACGAAATGGTGACTAGGATGGCGGGCATGGCGAGCGACGCCATGTGTCTGCTCGACCGCGCCACCCGTACCGGCGTCATGGACCGTCTGCTAGCTGTGGCAGAAAAGATGGATCAGGAGCACATCCTGACCGACTTCCTCCGCTGTCTGGCCGGGGCTACTGAAGAAGCGGCCCAGACCCCGGCACCCAAGGGTGGTATCAGCGGACTCTGGGACCTCATGAAACAACCGGAAACCCAGCAGACCATCCAGTTCCTCATGCTGCTCGGCAAGCACTTTCGCTCCTGTCGCCTCAAACACTGAGGTCCCACCTCAAACATTCCTTTTTAAAAGCGTTTTACTCGCCCTGCTTGTAGCCCCCTGCTCTTCCGGGGGCTTTTTTCTGTGGTCACAGCAAATTCATTGCATCGATGATGATCAAACTTACGTAAATTTTTTTGCATGTTTTTCATAAGTTTGGGCGTTTATAGCTTATAGAGGCGGTACAGAAGTACGCATACTTGTCGGCAGAACATCTGGCGCCTTACGCAAAGAGCCTTCGTACTGACGAAAGTTCTGCCAACGTCACAATATTGACAACGTATATTGTTGGGGAATTGAAGAAGGCTGGGTAATTCTTTGATTAATTGGTCGGGGCGAGAGGATTTGAACCTCCGACCACCTGAACCCCATTCTAGCCCTATAATCCCGCTTATGCTATGTATTTATAGCATATTCCTGCGCGGACGCTTTCTACAAAATGGCATACCGAGGTAAAATATTTCCATTACAAAACAACGGCGAGTTTTCAGTTGTAGAAGGCTTTAGCCATTTCTGATTCTACCTGTGAAGCCT
>NZ_JBYCKR010000245.1:0-2103 GCF_057473505.1 Acidithiobacillus sp. TH-A35
AATAGCGGCGAGTCCCTTTTCTTTTCAGCGGACTGAGTTGCGGGAACTCCTGCTCCCAGTAGCGCAGCACATGGGCTTTGACTCCACAAAGCAGAGATGCCTCGCTGATGGAGAAATACTGCTTTTCAGGAATTTCCGGCAGCGCGGCGAGTTCTTTGCCCGCTTTCCCTTTAGGCGATGTCTGGTTCGCTACCATTGACGTAGGCTTTGAGCTTCTGGCTCGGATGGAAAGTCACCACCCGCCGGGCGGTGATGGTGATTTCGACGCCCGTTTTGGGATTACGTCCTGGTCGCGGATTTTTATCACGCAGGGTGAAGTTGCCAAAACCCGAGAGTTTCACTTCTTCGCCCTGGGCCAGGGTTTCGCGGATATGATCAAACAGGGCTTCCACAATACCTTTGGCTTCCCGTTTGTTCAGGCCCATGGTTTCAAACAACATATCCACAATTTCAGCTTTCGTGACAGCCACTTTTTTCTCCCTATGCGCGAAGTTCAATGGAGCCGATTTGCTTCACGGCAGTGAGCATCCGCTCCAGTTCCTGTTGTACATCCACCTCAGTCAGGGTGCGCTCGCGATCCTGCAAAAGGAAAGCAAAAGCCAGACTGTAGGTCCCTGCCAGCAGGGGTTCTCCCTGATAGCGATCAAAAATCCGTATTTCCTGCACGATGGCGCTGGCTTCCTGACGCATGGCGGCCAGCACGCTGCCAGCCGCAATGGCATCAGGAATCACCAGCGCCATATCTCTTCTCAACGCCGGATAGGGCGACAATGGCGCGAAATGCCGCTCATTATCCAGATCTTCCAGCATTTCCATATCCAGATAGAAGAATAATGCGGTTTTGTCCAGGTCATAACGATCTGCCAGAATTGGATGCAAGGCCCCCAGCATACCGACCCGACGTCCGGCGACGAGAATTTCTGCCGCCTGCCCAGGATGCAGGCCAACCTCGGTGGTCAAGGCCCGAAACTCAAACGTGGTCTGCGGCCATAAGGCCAGCATGGCGGCCACATCGCCTTTCAGATCAAAAAAATCCACATCCCGCGCCGTCTGTGCCCAGTTCTCGCGGTCGGCACTACCGGCAATGCAGCCCGCCAGCACCATACTCTGCCGTTCGGCTGAAAATATCCGCCCCATCTCGAAAATCCGGATACGCTCCTGCTGCCGCTTCGCGTTGAATTGCAGGGTCTGCAACAAGCCCGGCCAGAGGCTGGCACGCATGACCGCCAGATCTGCAGACAGAGGATTCAGCAATGCCGGGGCGTCGGCTTCCGGGACGAAGTCCTTCTGCGCTTCCTGGCTGATGAAGCTGTAGGTAATGACTTCGTGATAATCCCGGGCCTGGAGAATATCCCGCATCCTACGCGCTACGGTGGAGGTATTGGCTGCGGCTTGCAAGATGCCCCGGGGGCGATGGGCCGGCAACTGCTCATAACCGTAAATGCGACCCACCTCTTCGATCAGATCCGCCTCAATACGCAGATCGAAGCGATGGCTCGGCACCTTGACCTGCCAGCCCTCGGGCACGGCACGGATCTGCAGCCCCAGGCGGGTCAAAACCCGCTCCACTTCTGACGCAGTGTAAGGCATCCCCATGACCCGCTGGAGGCGCTGCTGGCGCAAGATGATTTCTGCGGGAAGCGGCAGACTACCCTGTAAGGTAAAGGCGCGGGCACTGCGCAACTGTACCGGGGCGAGTGTAGCCATCTGTGCCAGCACGCCCCGGGCCAGCCGGGGAGCGAGCTGATAATCGACACCCCTTTCATAGCGCATGGCGGCATCGGTCTGCAACGACAGGCGCCGGGCCCGCCCCTGAATCGCTTTGGGCTGGAAAAAGGCGGCTTCAAGAATAATCGAACGGGTGACATCGGTCACACTGGTCCGCCGTCCACCGATAATGCCCGCCAATGCCACCGGTCCTTGCGCATCGGCAATGACCAGCATGTCCGGCTCCAGAGTCAGATCCCGACCGTCCAGGGCATCCAGCACTTCGCCGGCTTGCGCCCAACGTACACACAGACCACCCTGCACCTTGTCCGCATCAAAGGCGTGCAGGGGCTGACCGGTCTCAAACATCCACAGGTTCAACAAGTCCACCACCGG
>NZ_JBYCKR010000246.1:0-1556 GCF_057473505.1 Acidithiobacillus sp. TH-A35
TGTGCAGATAGTCCGGCCGGGCCACGCCTCTTTCCGTAATAATTGCCGTAATCAAGGCCGCAGGCGTCACATCAAATGCCGGATTACGTACCTGGACTCCGACCGGGGCCACATCATGGCCGGCACACTGCCGCACTTCGTTTTCCGGGCGCTCTTCGATGATGATGCCTGCGCCAGCCGGCATGGCAAAATCCACGGTGCTCAGGGGCGCCGCTACATAAAAAGGGATGCGATGATACTGGGCCAGAACTGCCAGACTGTAGGTGCCGATCTTATTGGCCGCATCGCCATTGGCGGCAATGCGATCAGCGCCGACGATGACCGCCTGGATGAGCCCCTGCTGCATCAGATAAGCCGCCGCACTGTCTGCATTGAGACAAAAGGGAATACCATCTTTTTGCAATTCCCAGGCGGTCAGACGCGCACCCTGGAGCCAGGGGCGGGTTTCATCCGCATAAACCTGAAGCTGTTTACCGGCAGAAATGCCCGCACGAATAACCCCCAGAGCGGGTCCGTAACCGCCGGTCGCGAGGCTGCCGGTGTTGCAATGGGTCAGGATGCAGCCCTGCTCGGGCAACAAGGCCGCACCATGACGACCCATCTGCTGATTATCGGCGATGTCCTGCTCCAGCAGATCATGGGCAGCTTGCAGCAAAATAGCGGCTGCAGTCTCGGCAGAAGTCTCTTTTTGCGCCAGGGCCAACTGCCGGTCCGTAGCCCAGGCCAGATTGACAGCCGTCGGCCGGGCCGCTTTGATCTCGGCGGCGGCTCCTGCCAAACGCGGCTGCCAGTCCGCCAGCTCGCGCATATCATGAATTGCCAGAGCCATGGCATAGGCTGCCGTCACACCGATAGCGGGAGCGCCCCGCACCACCATCTGAGTAATAGCGACGGCGACTTCCCGATAATCCCGGAGCTTCAACCAGATTTCCTGTTGTGGCAGAAGGCGCTGATCCAGTAAACACAACTGCTGGTCTTCCCAACGAATGGCGCGAATATTATCGACAATAGGCACAGATCATCTCCTGAGTGGCTGACTAGCGTGGCGGCGGATAAAATACATGGCGCGCTCAATATACGGATCAAGCAAATATCTGTAAAATGCAGCGCATTGCTCTCCCTTGATGTTTCGGGGAATAACGGGCAAATTCCCTTTCCCAACAGGTTGTGATCATGTCATCAAGCACTATTTACCCTACCCTGCGCCTGCGTCCCAAGGAAGACCGTCGTCTGCGCGCCGGCCACCTCTGGATTTACAGCAACGAAATTGACGTCGCCAGGACACCTTTGCAGGACGTGGCTCCGGGCAGCGTCTGCACAATAGAAGACGCCCAGGGCAAGGCCATTGGTCTGGCCCATATCAATCCCCACACCCTCCTCTGCGGGCGCCTGCTCAGCCGTAATCCCCAGCAACGCATCGACCAGCACTTTTATCAGGAACGTCTGCTCCAGGCTTTGCGTATGCGTGAGCGTTTATTTTCCGCTCCGTTTTATCGCTTGGTACATGGTGAAGGCGACGGCTTGCCGGGCCTGATCATTGATCGCTACGAGGATAC
>NZ_JBYCKR010000247.1:0-3630 GCF_057473505.1 Acidithiobacillus sp. TH-A35
GCTTGCTCCCAGCAGCCGACTCTATGCCAGGATACCGGGACCGCCGCAGGGATAGCCGCACTGACGGGCGCGGGCATCTGGAGCGCGGAGCAGGGGGCAGTCCTCGGCCAAGCCTGGCAACGGTACCGTCAGGAAGAAAACCGGCGCTGGCTGAACTTGCAGGACAACGAAATTCGCCCCGCAGAGATCCCGGGTTGGGACGCGCTGCAAGCCGCAGCGCATGGGGTGCGGGAGATTTGGCAGGAACTCATTGGCAGTTATAGCGATTAAGGAGATGTGACGATGTCCATGGCGGAACGCGACGGTTTTATCTGGTTTGACGGCAAGATGGTTCCCTGGCGGGAGGCCACCGTGCACGGTCTCACCCACAGCCTGCACTACGGCATGGGCTGTTTTGAGGGCGAACGTGCCTACGCCACCCCACAGGGCGCCGCCATTTTCCGCCTGCCGGAACACACCAAACGCCTCTTCAACAGCGCCAAAATATTGCAGATGGACGTCCCCTTCACCCAGGACCAGATTAACGACGCCACCAAAGAAGTCATTCGCGCCAACCATCTGGAGTCGGCCTACATCCGCCCTCTCCTTTTCTACGGTGCTGAAGGCATGGGCCTCTCCGCCAAGGGGCTCAAAGTCCATGCCCTCATTGCCGCCTGGAGCTGGGGCAGCTATTTGGGCCAGGAGGCCCTGGAAAAAGGTATTCGCGTCAAGGTGAGCTCCTTCAGCCGCCACCATGTCAACGTGCACCTGTGCAAGGCCAAGGCCACGGGCAACTACATGAACTCCATGCTGGCCCAGCGCGAGGCTTCTTCCTGTGGCTATGATGAAGCTCTGCTACTGGATCGCGAAGGCTATGTGGCTGAGGGTTCCGGCGAAAATGTTTTCATGATCCGCGACGGCATTCTTTACACGCCAACCCTGACCAGCGCCCTGGAAGGCATTACCCGCGACACCATCCTGAACTTCGCCCGCGATGCCGGTATCCCTATCGTCGAAAAACAACTGACCCGGGACGAATTCTACATCGCCGACGAAGCCTTCTTTACCGGCACTGCCGCCGAAGTGACCCCTATCCGCGAAATCGACAATCGGATCATCGGCGAGGGCCGTCGTGGCCCGGTCACCGAGCTGCTGCAAAGCCGCTACTTCGACACCGTGGCCGGGCATCGTGAGGACCACCCGGAATGGTTGCATCACGTTGGCTGACCCCATGACCCGCCCCAGCAAGTGCTGTGACCAGAGCTACACCGAGGTGGAGGCCAAAGACCTCCCCCTCTGCTGCCCCACGCCCGGCATGAGCCGCTGGGACGGGCATCCCCGTGTTTTCCTCAAGATCGAAGAGAGTGGAGAGGCCCGCTGCCCGTATTGCGGAACGCTTTATGTGCTGAAGGGCGGGCCAGCAAAGAAATAGTAACCAAGGATGATGGTGCCTGGCGTCACTTCGCTCCTCACCATACTTCATTACCACTGCAGACATTTTCCGCAGGTTATCCATTCCTCATGGCAGCGGAAACTGCACCACCAGCACGCTGAGGATACGGGGTTCCAGAAAAAACCCAACGGCGCGGAACTTTCTGCGGACCTTGCTCTCTAATCCTTTGCAAGCGGCTGTGATGGTTGCGAGCGCATGTTTCTTCCTCCTTTGGTGGTTTTGGGCGGACCTCACGGTTCCGCCCTTCTTTTATCCGACCGGTCGGAATGTAACTTGCCAGCAGGCCCGCCTTTTGCTAATATTCTCGGCTGCGGTCAGTAGCTGGCTGCAGCGCATGTTTCTTTCCTCCTTTGTGGTTTTAGGGCGACTTTAGTCGCCCTTTTTTGCGCGGAGCAGACGATGTCCCCCTCAGCCGAAAGACCTTTTACTCTGGTTCACTCCAACGGCGACCGCGTTTGCGGACTCATTCACGAAGCCCATACCGACCCCGTAGGCGTCTTCCTGCCCGGCTTCGCCTCCAACATGGAAGGCTCCAAATCACAGATCCTCGCCCGCAACGCGCAGGCGCAAGGCTGGTCCTGGGTACGCTTTGATCCACGCGGCGTCGGGCGCTCCGACGGCCACTTTCAGGCCCTGACTCTGTCCCGCTATCTGGCCGATCTGCAATTGATCCTGCACATGCTAGAAGATCGCCCGGTACTGCTGGTAGGCTCCAGCCTGGGCGGCTGGCTGGGCACCATCGCCGCTACCCGCTGGCCAAAACAGATCCGCGCCCTGCTACTCATCGCCCCCGCCTACAACTTTATTCAGGAGATCTTCCGGCGCCTGCCCGCTGACGAACAACAAGCCTGGCAGGACACTAACCTGCGCTGCTGGGAAGATCCTTATGGCCTCGGTGAACTGCACATGCGGTTTGATCTGGTGGCAGACAGTTGGCGCTACGACTTGCTGCGCTTCCCGCCCTATCTGCATTGTCCCGTAGAAATTCTCCACGGCAGTGCCGATAAGGCCGTACCCCTTGCCCTCAGTTATCAGTTCGCCGCCCGTGCCCATGCGCCGGGACTGGCTATCCGCCCCTTACCGGGCGTCAATCATCGCTTGCAAGGCGCCGATGCCGTGCTCCTGCGCAGCCTGCAATCGCTTTGGACCCGTATCTCCTGACCGGACCCCGTCACACGCTGCCCCTTGACAGAACATTCTCAGCGCCTATGATTAGCACTCGATGGGTGTGACTGCTAACAGCGCCCAGGATGAAGTCATCCACTAACCTGTACAAAACGAGGAAATGCTCAATGAAATTGCGTCCTTTGCATGATCGTGTCGTCATTCGTCGTCTGGAAGAAGAACAGAAGACCGCCGGTGGGATCATCATTCCCGATACCGCTAAAGAAAAGCCTGTGCAGGGTGAAGTTGTCGCCGCTGGCCATGGCAAGATTCTGGAAGACGGCAAAATTCGCGCCCTCGACCTCAAAGTTGGCGATCGCGTGCTGTTCGCCAAATACGCCGGCACCGAGATCAAGGTGGAAGGCGAAGAACTGTTGGTGATGCGCGAAGACGACATCATGGCGGTCGTCGAAAAGTAAGCATCGCTGAATATCCCAACCAATTTCCACACATTTTGAGGAGTATTTATGCCAGCTAAACAAGTAGCCTTTGCTGAACATGCCCGCGAGAAGATGTTGCGCGGCGTTAACGTGCTCGCCGACGCCGTCAAGGTCACCTTGGGTCCCAAGGGCCGTAACGTGGTGCTCGACAAGTCTTTCGGTGCCCCCACCATTACCAAGGACGGCGTCTCCGTCGCCAAGGAAATCGAACTGGCTGACAAGTTCGAGAACATGGGCGCACAGATGGTGAAAGAAGTGGCCTCCCAGGCTTCCGACGAAGCCGGTGACGGCACTACCACCGCCACCGTTCTGGCCCAGGCCATCATCCGCGAAGGCCTCAAGGCCGTCATCGCCGGCATGAACCCCATGGACCTGAAGCGCGGCATCGACAAGTCGGTCATCGTCATCGTCGAAGAGCTGAAGAAGCAGTCCAAGCCCTGCAAAACCCAGAAGGAAGTGGCCCAGGTTGGCACCATTTCTGCCAACTCTGATGACTCCATCGGCAAAATCATTGCCGAAGCCATGGAAAAAGTGGGTAACGAAGGCGTCATCACGGTTGAAGAAGGCTCAGGCCTCGACAACGAACTGGACGTC
>NZ_JBYCKR010000248.1:0-15966 GCF_057473505.1 Acidithiobacillus sp. TH-A35
AAGGACGCAACCGCATTTTTTGAGTATGCAGACCGACCTGCGGCAGGCATCAGCAGCCTGCGAGGCGCCGGTTACGGACGATTTCCGCAGCAGTATCCAATGCCCGAAGCAGGCTGCCTCCTTCTGCCCGGCCGGTGCCCGCCACGTCCAGCGCCGTGCCATGGTCCACACTGGTGCGCACGATGGGCAAACCCAAAGTAATATTTACCGCCTCACCAAAGGCATGGTACTTCAGCACCGGCAGCCCCTGGTCGTGATACATCGCCAGCACCGCATCGGCATCTTCCAGCAGGCGAGGGGTAAACAGGGTGTCGGCCGGCCACGGACCGCTGACCCGCAGCCCCTCTCCCTGCAAGGCTGCTATCACTGGCGCGATGATATCCTGTTCCTCATGCCCCAGGTGCCCGCCCTCCCCGGCATGGGGATTCAGACCAGCGACCAGAATACGGGGTGCCGAAAGGGCGAAGTCTTCGCGCATGGCCCGGTGCAGGATGCGCAGCGTACCCTCCAACCCTTCCGGGGTAATGGCTGCCGCCACTTGGGCTAAAGGCAGATGAGTCGTCGCCAGCGCTACCCGCAGGCCGCGACCAGCCAGCAGCATGACCACCTCCGGACTGCCACAGGCTTCCGCGAGATATTCTGTATGCCCAGTAAAGGGAATCCCCGCGTCGTTGATGATGCCCTTGTGCACCGGAGCCGTTACCAGCGCATCCGCAGCGCCTGCCCGTAACAGGTGCATCGCTTTATCCAGGGTAGCCAGTACCGCCGGTGCATTAGCCACATCCAGACGGCCGGGGCGACAAGGCTGAGCCAGGGGCACGTCCAGCACGTACAACACACCGTTTCCCGGCGCTGGCCAGGGATTGCCCTCCTGCCAGGGCTCCAGTCGCAGCGATAAACCCAGAGTCAGGGCGCGGCTGCGCAGACAGTGCAGGTCGCCAATGAGCAGGACCCCGGAGGGCAAGGCGTGGCTGGCCAATTGCAGGCAAATATCCGGGCCGATGCCTGCGGGTTCTCCCACCGTCAGCAACAAACGTGGCTCTGTGATCATTCCCCAGCCTCCTCGGGCAGCACTTCCACCACCCCTTCCGGTCCTTCAATCCGCTGCGGAATACGCAAGACCCGCACCCGCATCAGTCGATCGCGAATATCGATGGTCAGCGCGTCACCCACCTGCACCAGCGCCCCCGCCTTAGCCAACCGACCATTGATCTGCACACACCCGGCATCACAGATTTCTTTGGCCAGGCTGCGGCGCTTGATCAGGCGTGACGTCTTGAGAAAAAGATCAAGACGCAAGTGGTCCGCCAAGCTTAACGCCCTTGTCCGAGGATGTCCGTAAAGGCATCTTCCAGGCGCGGCTCCTGCAGGTGCAAATCGAGGATCTGGGCGGGCAGTGCTTGCAACTGTGCCAGGATGTTCCCCAACGGGTTTCTCTGCGCATCGATCCTGAGTACCCGGGTATTTTCTGCGGCACCCGTCACCAGTTCCGCCAATTCAGGAGGAAGCGTCCCTGGATCGCCATCGAAGGTCACCGTCAGCACCCGCCAACTGGAAGCACGCAGCAATTCATCCTTGCTGTCCAAAGCAACGATTCGCCCCTGCTGGAGAATGGCGATCCGCTGACAGAGTTCCTCGGCCTCTTCCAGATAATGGGTGGTGAGAATGACCGTATGGCCCTCTTCATTGTAGCGCCGCATAAAACGCCAGAGGCCCTGACGTAGTTCCACATCCACTCCAGCGGTCGGCTCATCCAGCACCACCACCGGGGGCCTGTGCACCAAAGCCTGGGCGATAAGCACCCGCCGCTTCATGCCGCCGGATAAAGCGCGCAAATTGGCATTGGCCTTGTCCGTCAGATCCAGCTCCGCCATCAGCTCATCAAGCCAGTCATCATTATGACGCAGGCCAAAATAGCCGGATTGCATGCGCAGAAACTCCCGCACGGTAAAAAAGGGGTCATAAGCCAACTCCTGGGGCACGACCCCCAGCAACTGACGACTCCGGCGAAAATCCCGCTCCACATCAAAGCCGAAGATTTCTGCCACCCCGCTCGAACGGCGCACAGTCCCGGCCAGGATATTGATCAGCGAAGATTTCCCCGCTCCATTGGGACCCAGCAGACCAAAAAACTCTCCGGCATGCACATCCAGATCTACGCCAGCCAAGGCCAGATGGCCGCTGCCATAGGCTTTGCGCAACCCGGCGATGTGAATGGCCAAGGAATCAGTCATGGCACAGCGGCAAAATATCCTGCAGACGATACAAACTCGCCAATTCTTGCAGCTTGGAAGACGCCCCATGAATACGTAGCGCAGTTCCACGCTGCCTGGCCTGCTGTACCCACTCCATCAACACGGCAAGCGTCGCGCTATCCGCAGCTTCTAGCTCCACGACGGAAATTTCTGCGCAATCCTGTCCATCTTTCGCCCATGCAAAGGACCGCAGCACCTTATCCAGTGGTGCCACCCGCCAGTCCCCTTGCAGAAACAGCCAAGGAGCACCGTCAATCATCCGTCGCTCCCAGGAGGTCGCTGCGCTCAAGCGGCCGCCGCCGTTTTGCCTGGCGCGCTGCCCATGCCATCCTTGGCCTTCATATCCTGGAGCAGAGCGGGAATTCCGCGGCTCGCGACGATCTGGCCAAAGCTCTGTCGGTAATTCAGCACCATGCTGACCCCGTCAATATAGGTGTTGTAAATCCGCCAGGAGTTGTTGGTGTAAAGCAGGGCATAAATCACCGGAACATCTGGACCACCACCGTTCTGACGAATAACCATGTTCACTTGTGCCACTGGCGGATTCTGGGAGATCTGCTGGCTGCCCGTGATTTTCACCGTCTGTCCGTGATAATGATTGAGTGAATTACTGTAGGTACGCACTAGCAAATCTTTGAACAGCACCACAAACTCCTGCTGCTGGGCCGCGTCCATCTGCCGCCAGTACCGTGCCATCACGTATTGCGACATGGTGGTGAAATCCATGTGCGGCAAGACAATATCCGCTACCTCTTTCTTCACGGCTGGCGTGATCGGCTTGCCGTCATTGGAGCGCAGCACCTTGAGTACACTATTGGTAAGCTGCTGAACCACCGCTACCGCCCCCTGGGTGTCTTCTGCCGCGGCAGGTAACGTCCAGACCAGCATAAAAAACGCCACCGAAATCAAAGAAATTTGACGCATACCGAATCCTCCCTATTTGCTACCCGAGGCCTTATCGAAGACCATCTGGCCGATTAGCTGATCAATATTGACCGCGCTTTGCGTCATGGTAATGGTACCGCCCGGCTTCAGATCCTGCGGCATTCCACCCGGCTGAACGGCCACATATTGCTCGCCCAGCAACCCCTCGGTGTAAATGGACGCACCCGTATCCGTCGGCAATTTCACCTTCGGTTCGATACGCATGGTCACATTCGCCATGAAGGTCTTGGGGTCCATGCCAATGTGGGTCACCTCACCGATCGTGACTCCACCCAGTCTGACCGGGCTGCGCACCTTGAGACTGCCCACATTGGTAAAATCCGCATGCAGTACGTAACCGTCGTTGTAGGCAAAGCCGGAGAGGTTCCCTACGCGCAGTGCCAGCACCACCAAAGCAGCGATGCCGAGGAGCACAAAGATGCCCACCCACCAGTCTATCGCCCGTTTTTCCATGCGCCGTCTACCCCTTAGGTGAACAAGAAAGCCGTGAGAATGAAATCGAGACCCAGCACCGCCAGCGATGCCGTCACCACGCTGCGCGTCGTGGCGTTACCCACGCCTTCCGCAGTCGGCTGTGCCGCGTAACCCTGCCAGGCGGCGATCCAGGTCACCACCAGCCCAAAGCAAAGGGCTTTGAACAGACCAGTCAGGATATCACCGGAAAACGTCACATTGGACTGCATCTGCGCCCAAAAAGTGCCGCCATCCACGCCCAGAACCGGCACCGAGATGAGGTATCCGCCAAAGATGCCGACCAGATCAAAAATAGCGCAGAGTATAGGCACGACGATGATCCCCGCCCAGAGGCGGGGCGCCACGACCCAGGCAAATGGGTTGACCGCCATCATTTCCATGGCGTTTAACTGCTCCGTCGCCTTCATGGAACTGATTTCGGCGGTCAGCGCCGATCCAGCCCGCCCGGCGAAAAGCAGCGCCGTCAGCACCGGCCCCAGCTCGCGCAGGAGCGACAGGGCGACCAGGGTGCCCAGTGCCGAAGTGGCGCCAAAGCGCACCAGCGCGTAATACCCCTGAAAACCCAGCACCATACCCGTGAAGAAAGCGGCGACTATCATCAGGAGCAGCGACCGCACCCCAAAGCCATACACCTGCTTGAGCAGTTGTTGAATGCTGAAATGGCGGTTGATCACCGCCACCAAACTCCGCAGCAGAAAACGGGCCGCGGCCCCCAGGTTGGGGATCGTCAGCAATACCTGCCGCCCCAGGTTCGGCACAAAGTCCAGAAAGGCCATGGCCTAAATCACCTCACCCGCAGCCGCCGAACCCGTCAAAGCCGTGACGTAATTATCTCTCGCTGGGTAATGAAAGGGCACCGGCCCATCCGGCTGCCCACTGAGAAACTGCCTGGCCAGTTCTGAATCACTGGCCCGCAAGGCTTCTGGCGAACCTTCCGCAATGATTTTGCCGCCCGCGAGGATATAACCATAATCCGCGATAGAAAAAGTCTCCTGCACATCGTGACTGACGAGAATACTGGTCGCGCCCAAGGCATCATTGAGGCGGCGGATCAGAGTCGCGATAATTCCCACACTGATGGGGTCCAAGCCGGTGAAAGGCTCATCGTAAAAAATCAGCATCGGATCCATCACCACCGCACGGGCCAGCGCCACCCGCCGAGCCATGCCGCCGGAGAGCTCGGCGGGCATCAATCCAGCCGCACCCCGCAATCCCACCGCCTCCAGCTTCATCAATACCAGCTTACGCAAGATACTCTCGTTCAGCCGAAAATGGCGGCGCAGAGGAAAAGCAACATTCTCAAAGGCGCTAAAATCGGTAAACAGGGCGCTGTGCTGAAAAAGCATGCCCATGCGGCGGCGCAAACGATACAGGTCCTCAAAATCCAGCGCGTGCAGATCCTGCCCTGCCACCCGTATGCGGCCGGACTGTGGTGCCAGTGTGCCGGCCATCAGATTCAGCATGGTCGTCTTGCCGCCACCGCTCGCACCCATGAGGGAGACGATAGCCCCATGGGGAATACGCATATCCACCCCCGCCAAGACCGGGTGCGGTCCCCGGGAAAAGTGCACGTTTTCCAGTTCGACAAGGGCCTCAGCGGCCATGGGCACTCTCTGCTTTTGCAATCATGGCGCACAGTATAAACCGAACGGTCAGCATGGGGCCAGAACGCCGCGCAGAAACGATGAAAATCATACCTCGTTACCTGCTAAAAACCCTTGCATCCTCAGCGCATAAGTGTATAGTTCGTCGTCTGTTTCCACGGCACCGAAAGCAGTTACTAAGGGGGTCAGTCCTTAAGAGACTTGGAGCAAGGCATCGTTCCAGCAAGGTAGGGCATAAAACCAAGTACTGTCTGGGGGTGCACGGGAGCTACTTCTTAACCGTTTATTAACTTTGGTAAGGGGGGCACCTATGCGCTCATTGGGACATCAAATCGTCGCAGATTTTTACCATTGTGACGGCAGTACCTTGTCTGATGTTGATTATGTTACAGATGCCATGCTCGAGGCCGCCCGGCGTGCCAATTGCACCATCGTGACGCAAACTTTTCACCACTTCTCGCCCTACGGGGTGAGCGGCGCAGTCATCGTCGCCGAGTCGCATCTGGCCATTCACACCTGGCCGGAATATGGTTACGCAGCGGTGGATATTTTCACCTGCGGCGATATCATCCAGCCCGAGGATGCCTTGAATTATCTCAAGGAAGCCTTTGGCGCCGGGCAAGTCTCCACCATGGAGATGAAGCGCGGGCAAGTGGATATGATGGGCGTTCCTGCCCATGAGTTGCGCGTCAAGCCGGTTCTCTGCGCTTGAAATGACTCACAGCGGTAACGGGCGGACCTGGGTAACCGGTCTGCCCTTTTCTTTTGCGCGTTTCTTCCGCAAAATCCCCCGCGAGCACCCCACCATCCCCAGCGTCGAGAGAGGCGGTTATGAGCACAGAACTGTGGTACACCGAGCGCTATGAAGAGCACAGCGCAGCATTGAGCCTGAAAATCCGCGAAGTGCTGCATCGCGAGCAGAGCCCTTATCAGACCATTGAAATCTTCGAAACCGAGCAGTTCGGCACCCTCATGACGCTAGACGGATTGGTGATGGTCACCGACCGCGACAACTTTCTCTATCACGAAATGATGAGCCATCCGGCCCTCTTTACCCACCCGGGGCCCAAACGGGTACTGATCATCGGTGGTGGTGACTGCGGCACCCTGCGCGAGGTACTGCGCCATCGAGAAGTGGAAGAAGCCGTGCAGGTTGAACTGGATGAGCGGGTCACCCGCGTTGCCGAGCGTTTCTTCCCGGAACTCTGTGAGAAAAATAATGACCCCCGCGCCCATTTTCACTTTACGGATGGCATCACTTGGGTCAAAGAGGCGGAGGCGGGACGCTATGATGTGATCATCGTCGACTCCACCGACCCAGTCGGACCGGCGGCAGGGCTTTTCGCCACGGACTTTTACGCGGCTTGTCACCATGCACTGGCAGATCAGGGCGTGCTGGTAGCTCAGTCTGAATCTCCCCTGTTACATGCCGACCTGATCCGTCAGTGCCAGCGGCGCATGACGGAAGCGGGCTTTGACGCAGTGAACAGCGTGTACTTCCCGCAATTCTGCTATCCCTCCGGCTGGTGGAGCGGGACACTGGGACGCAAGGGCCTGGCCATGGATGCTTTCCGTGCTGATGATGCTCAGGCCTTTACCGGCACTCATTACTACCACGCAGGGATGCAGCAGGCCGCACAAGTCGCCCCAGCCTTTCTGCTGTCCTGAACAGCCACTTCAGAGTCAGCCAGCGCGCGGTCCGACAACCGGGCGCTGCGGACAGTAATTCCACAGACGCAGGGCGGGGACTTCATGCTCCCAACCCAGGCAGGAAATACTGCCCGGATCCAGGTGCAGATGATCACCAAAACGCAGATCCAACCCCAGCCAACGAGTAGCCAGCGCCCGCAAAATGTGGCCATGGGCAAAACACAGCACATGACGGTGGCCCTTCGCATCCCATTCCTTGAGCAGCTTATCGCAACGACCACTGACGGCTTCCGGGCTTTCCCCCCCCGGCCCGCCGCAACGGAAGACGCTCCATTCCGGATCTTCCTGGCGAATTTCGGCGGTCGTCATGCCCTCGTAGCGACCATAGCGCCACTCACAGAGTCCCCGATGCAATTCCGGATCGCTGAAACCCGCAAGAATGGCAGTATGATGGGCGCGCAGCATAGGGCTGGAGTAAATACCATCAAAATGCCCCTGTTCCACAAAGGAATTCCAGAGCGCTTGCGCGTCTGCGCGACCCTCCGCCGTCAACGCCACATCGGTCACCGAGGTATGTTTGCCGCGATCTGCCCACGCCGTCGTGCCGTGCCGCACCAGGGTGATGGATTCTATATTCATGCGGAGCCTCCAGAAGGTGATGCACGTCCTTCTTAACTATACGGCCCCGACCATCCGCCTGAACCTGCGGTTTTTCCGATGGCTATGGCCCAAAAGCTGATCGCTCATTCTTCAGCGCATCGTGCTATTCACTATACTTCCGCTTCGTCTTCATCGCTACCCGTTTCTTTGAAGGCAGCAGGGTCCAGGTGGTAACGACGCAGCAGGCGATAAAACTCCGTCCGGTTACGCTGCGCCAATTGTGCAGCCTGACTCACGTTGCCCCGGGTCATGCGCATAATCTGGATCAGATAATTCATCTCGAAACGGCCTTTGGCGTCAGCCAGGGGCATGACTTCACCCTCTTTGTCGCGCAGGGCGTGACGGATGAGGGGCGCACCGATTCGCGGGGTAGTAGACAGCACCACCGCCTGTTCAATGACGTTGGCCAGTTGCCGGACGTTACCTGGCCACGGCGCCCCCACCAGCAGTTCCATGGCCTCCGGCGCGATACCGCGGACATCCTTGCGATTCTTGGCCGCTGTATCGCGTAAAAAAAACTCGGCCAGCAGCGGGATATCCTCGGGACGCTCAGCCAGGGCAGGCAACTCCAGAGTCACCACGCAAAGGCGATAGTAGAGATCATCCCGGAAACGCCGGGCAGCCATCTCCTGCTCCAAATCCCGGTGACTGGCGGAGATGATCCGCACATCCACGGCGATGCTCTCGGTGGAGCCGACAGGGCGGATCACTCGCTCCTGCAAGGCACGCAACAGTTTGACCTGTAAGGAGAGGGGCATATCGCCAATCTCATCCAGAAACAGCGTGCCGCCCTCAGCGGCCTGAAACAACCCCTGATGACTATTGGCCGCCCCGGTGAAGGCGCCTTTTTTGTGCCCGAAAAGTTCCGACTCCAGGAGTTGCTCGGGAAAGGCCGCGCAGTTAAGCGCAATAAAGGCGTGATTGCGGCGTGGGCTCGCCTGATGGATGGCCTGGGCCAGCAGTTCC
The DNA here is from genome assembly GCF_057473505.1 of Acidithiobacillus sp. TH-A35. Lineage (NCBI taxonomy): Bacteria > Pseudomonadati > Pseudomonadota > Acidithiobacillia > Acidithiobacillales > Acidithiobacillaceae > Acidithiobacillus > Acidithiobacillus sp. TH-A35. Next base: position 8,555 of record NZ_JBYCKR010000248.1, read on the forward strand.
TTACCGGTACCACTGGCACCATGAATGAAGACACTGGCATCAGAAGCAGCCACCAGACGCGCCTGATCCAGCACCGTCTGCATTTTGGGACTGCGGGTCAGGATACGGTCCCAACTGGAATCCCTGCCCTTCTTGCCCGAACCCGGCAGAACCGCCGCTGTCAGGTTGAAGGCCCGCTCCACCTGCGCCATCAGATCCTTGCCATCAAAGGGCTTGGTGAGAAAGGCAAAGACGCCCTGATCCGCCGCCAGCAAAGCATCGGGAATGGAACCATGGGCAGTAAGAATAATGACGGGCAAGGTCGGGTAGTCGCGGCGAATGGCGTCCAGCAGCGCCATGCCGTCCATCTCGTCCATCTTGAGATCGGTGATGACCAAAGACGGATGCTCCATCGCCAGCACCGACAGTGCCTCGTTACCACTGGCAGCGGTACTGACGGCATAGCCGGCCGTCTTCATGCGCAGGGACAACAGACGCAGGAGATCAGCGTCATCATCTACCAGTAAAATTCTGCCCTTTTCCATTTCGGTTTAGTGCCCCTGGGGTAAGCGCGCGTTTTTCTCGATCTGTACCAGCTCATTGAGTTTCTTGCGCAAATCCATCTCGCGTTGCTGAGACTGCAGGAGGCGGTTCTGCAGGTCATTGACCCGAGCCTCCAACTTTTGGTAGCCGGGATCGCCAGCCCGGGCATCGGCAAGCTGCTTGGTCAGGCTGGCGGCCTCCGCTTTTTCGGAAACACAACTTGCGGTGACCGGAGCGACTGTTTCCAACGTGCCAATACGGGCCTGTAAGGCCGCCAACTTGCTGGACTGTATAACCTGTTCGCCGGGCTTAAGAATCACTGTATTTGATGGTAGTAGAGGCAACGGCGTGGTCGCGCAACCCGCCAGAGTCAACATGGCGAGCGTGGGGAGCAGTACGATCTGTGATCGGCAGGCGCAACCGGAAGCAGGCCCCTGGCGTTTCTTTATCCAGCAATTCAAGACTTCCCCCATAACTCAATACATACTCTCTGGCGATGGCCAGTCCCAACCCGCTGCCCTCGATCTTCCCCGCATCCGAGGCCTCGCCCCGGTAGAGAATATCGAAAATCTTTTCACGCTCTTCGGGCACCACACCTGGCCCCTCATCCTGAACATCAAGGACCGCTTGTTCGTCCTGTACCTGCAAATATATCCGTATCGTAGCGTTTTGCGGCGAGAATTTCACGGCATTTGACAACAAATTATCGCAAATAGTCCGCAGGCGGTCTCCATGACCACGCACATGCACATCAGCCAGATCCGTTACCAGATGCAGGGATTTGCTACGCAGGCTGGGCTTATAACTCAACAGCAGATCCTCCACCACCGCTGTCAGGGAGATGTCCTGCGCCATACCCGCACCCACTGGTCCCTCGGCCAGGCTGAAACGCAGGAGATCCTCAATCAGTCGCTGCAGACGCAGGCTGTTGTCGCGAACGATATGCACGATCTCCTGCTGCTCGTCGACACCCAACTCGTGGCCCAGATCCTCCTGGAGCAGCTCTGCGCCTTCGCGAATGGCCGTCAGCGGCGTCTTCAATTCATGGGAAAGCTGCCGCAGAAAATGCAGTTTGGCTGCTTCCAACGCATTGAGCCGGTTACGCAACCACTCCAGGCGATTGCCCAGACTGGCAATATCTCGCGGCCCCTGCACGGCGATGGGCGTTTCCAGATCACCATCACCCAGACCGGAAACCGCCTGGTCGAGACGCCGGATGGGACGGGTGATCAACACGATAAACAGGACCGCGAAGGCAACGGAGAGCGGCAACACCAGCAGCACCTCTAAAATGGTCAGACGCTTGATCGCCAGCGCTCGGGTGCCCAGCTTGGCCACCTCGGTGCTGATCCCTTCATTCACATCGCTTTGCAGACGTTGCGCCTCAGCGCTGGCGCGGCTGAAGTCACTCTCCAGTGCACCGCGATTCTCCTCCAACGACACCAACGGCAACAACTGGCGGGCACGGGCCAGATGACCGGCCAGCCGTTGAAGACGTTGTCGATCAACGAGAGACGGCCCAGCCGCAGCAAACTGGGCACTGGATTTCTTGTACTCCGTAAAACTCTGATCATAGAGCACCAGCAAAGCCTGATCCTGTAACACCGTATATTGCAGACCATAACGTTCCATGGATCGTACCGCATTATTCATCCGGTTGGCCGCATCGCTCATGGCCACCGCGCGCAAAATACTGACCTGCCCCTGCTCGGCAAAGTGGGCAATAGAAATGGTCACGCTGACAATGACCAGCACCAGCGGCACGATGGCCAAGCCAAAACCAATGACGGCCAACTTGGAAATGGAACTCGGGCGTAATGCCATAGACCAGCAAGCTCCAACGAAGAAAAAGAGTCTCAGCGTAGAATCGCGGGCTGGAAAGTGCAAGGGGAAACACCAAGCAACTAAATACAACACCTTTATCCCCAATTAAAACCGGGGGTAATCTCTGGACGCTGCAAATCGCATATATCAAAAAACCTGGGGTTTAAACCCCAGGTTTAGAAAACAGAACTCAACAGGTCACACCGCACGGGCGCAACCCGATAAACCCTTAGGCCGCAGGCTCGGCCTTCTTCTCGACAGGCTTCTTCATTTCGGACTTCTTCTCCATCACTTTGTGCTCAGGAGCCTTTTTCCCGACCTTCTTGTGCTCAATCTTCTTGTGCTCGGCTTTCTTCTCCACGGCCTTGTGCATAGGGGCTTTATGCTCCATGGTCTTTTCCGGGGCCTTTGCGGCGGCGGGGACTTCGGTGGCAAAAGCAGCAGTGGCAGTCAGGAAGGACAGGGCAGCCGTCAGGGCAACAATCTTCTTCATTGGTAAGCTCTCCTCAAAAAGTGGTTCCAGTTTCCGCGTTCGGCGGTGCCGTTTTTCGACAGCGAAGAGGTATAAGCACGAGTCGTGCCACTATTTAAATACTTGTTTTTAATTGTTATTATTTTTACCCCAGACATTGGAGAGCGTTGATGAGTCGCTTATATCCAACGTGCAGGCAGGCGGGGACCTCCGCCTGGCGTCTTTGAAAGCTGAACAGCCCTCATCTTTAACAAAAAAGTCTTCATATATACATGGTGTTAATAAACAGCGCACGGGAACAAAAGACAGAAATGCACCACCACCACCCAAGCAAAAACAGGGAAGAGGGAACAAGGAAGAGGGGCCGGTGCGTCACCTTTAGGCGACAGAACTTGGCAGTCTTGCAATAACGACGTGATCTGGCGCGCTTCGCGCCTGTCGTCCGGCAACGACGTCAGGGTCTGCACGGATTGCAGGGCACTTCGGAAAGCGCCCTATAGCATCTATTAAGGGGTCTTAGGGCGCAGGCGGTACATAGCCTTCAGGTGCCGGGGCGCCATCGCCAAAGAAATAGGCATCCATCTGTTTTTCCAGAAATGTCCGCGATTTGGGATCAATGGGAGAAAGACGGTATTCATTGATGAGCATGGTCTGATGTTTGAGCCAGCCCTGCCAGGCCTCCTTAGAGACCTCTTGATAAATTCGCGCGCCAAGGGCGCCAGGATAAGGCGGACGATCAAGACCTTCGGCCTCGTGGCCGAGTTTTACGCACTGTACCATTCGTGACATAACGGAAGTTCCTCAATGACTCTGGGATGGATAACGCTGTGTAGCTCTATATTACCTGAACTCGACGCTCAGGAATAAGCCGCACGGCATGGCTGCTTAATCTGGCGGCACACGTAGTCAGAATTCGAGTATCAGCGACCTCCGCCGAGATTCCGTAGAATCCGCCGAATGGGCGTGGGCAAACCTTGTGTCAGAGCGTCTGCGGGGCGATACCAGCGCAGAGTGGCGGCCGAATCTGCAACAGCGCTGCCCAAAACGCGCGCATGCGCACAGCGAAAACGCAACTGGAAGTGGGTAAAAACATGTTGCTGCTCATCCTCCAGCGCCATCAACTGGAGATCCAGCCGCAAACGACGCGACCATGCCTCTTGCAAAAATTGCCGTACGGCGGGGGTGTCTTCCAGCGGTTGAAGGGTATCGTTGCAAAGGATGGCAAATTCGCCGCCATCGGGCGCCGCCTGCGGTAGGCACCAGAGCCCACCCCAGATGCCGAAATCCGGCCGTTTTTCCAGCAATATCCGCCCTTCCATATCCGCGACCAGGAGAAAAAAGGCACAACGCTGCGGTTTTGGGGGCCGGTTAACCGTCACGGGCAGGGCATGACTGCGTCCTTGGGCATGGGCCATACAACGGCTAGCCAAAGGGCAATTCGGGCAGCGCGGCTGGCGTGGGGTGCAGATCATGGCACCGAGGTCTTGAATGGCCTGATTGTAGCCATGGGCATCCTCAGGAGTAAGGGCGCTGGCCAGGGTCCAGAGCCACTGCTGAGTCGCAGCAGCCTTCGGATCAGCATCTATGGCATGGCTACGGATGAGCACGCGCCGGGCATTGGCGTCGAGGATGGCCTGTCTTTGTCCGAAAGCACTGGCAAGCACCGCAGCGGCAGTACTGCGGCCCACTCCCGGCAGGGTGACGGCATCTTCGAGGGTATCGGGAAAGTGGCCGCCGAAGCCCGTGACCACCTCCTGCGCCGCGCGCTGGGCGTTGCGGGCACGGGCGTAATAACCGAGCCCACTCCACAGGGCGAGCACCTGATCCTGCGGCGCCGCTGCCAGTGCCTGCCAGTTCGGCAAGGCTTGCAGAAAGCGGGCGTAATACGGCTTGGCGCTCTCCACCTGGGTTTGCTGCAACATGATTTCTGCAAGCCAGAGGCGATAGGGATCGCGGGTCTGGCGCCACGGCAGGTCGTGGCGCCCGTGGCGGGCGTACCAGTCCAGCAGGGTTTCGGCGATGGAGATCATGGCCGCGCCTTAGCGGCTACGCTGCGAATGACCAGATCGCGAGCGCTAATTTTACCCCAAAGCAGCTTTGCGACGTGGATTTCACCAGTCACTGGCCACTGCTGCGGTACTGCGGGAAGCTGCGCCGCTTTGCCCTGTTGAAGAGCAGGCAGATAGCGACCGAGATTGAGCTGCGCCACATGCAAATTGACGTGAATAGCCAGCGGGTTCCAGGTCCCGAATATTTTGCCCGTCCAGGCGCTGTCATCCAACTCGCCCTGGGTGACAGCCCACTGGAAATGGGAGTTGTCTAACTGGACTGTGCCCGTCGATGTCAATCGTTGCAAAGCATTAGGGTCTGTCAACTTCGGCAGGGACAGCCCCCAGCGGGTGGCCAACTGTGGCAAGCGCCGGATGGCGATCTGATAGGCCAGATGACCCCGCAACGTCTTCCAGTTAAGACCCACTGTTTGGACTTGGAGTGCCAGGTCGTCCCCCACTGTCAGCGCGCCTTCCTGCACCGCAAGCTGGCTTTGCGCCATGTTCAGACGTAACGCCTGCAAGCGCAACTGTGCCGGACCTTGCCCACGCGCTTGCCAGCGGACGCGCAACGTCGGCAAGACCATGTCCTTTGCCGCGCTTTGGAGCGTCGGAATAGCCACCTGCAGCAGCGTCGGATCAAGCGTTGTACCCACTTGCAAAGAAATATTCCGCGCGAACAGTGCAGGCGCCGACCCCATCTCGGCCGCAAAATGCCAGCGTCCGCCTTTTCCCCGCCAGTGCCAGCCACCCGCCAACTGACTGGGTCCCTTCGCCAGCACCTGCCCATTCACGACTGTTAGGGACAGGGTATGTCCGGCCACACCCGGCCAGCACAGCGTACCATCGCGAATTATCACCTTACCTGGCAGGGAAAGAGCAGCGCCGCCTGCGTTAGCAGCACCTTTCCATGGCCCATTAAGCACAGGCGTATCGAGTACGATTTGCTGAAGTTGCACTTGGCCGTGCAGGAGGAAGCGCCAGTCTAACGCCACCATGAGTCGACTTGCGCTGAACTGAGGGTGGGCGGCCGAGCCGACGCGCAGACCCGGTAACGTGAACCGCAATTCTTGTTTTCCCCAATGCCATTCCGGGTTGGCGGCGAAATGCACCGGCCGCTGCAAGCGGGCAGCCAAGACCCCCTCTAAAACGTAGCGGGGACCACCCACGAACCAAAACAGCACGGCAGCCGAAACGACGAGGATCAACACGACGATAACAGACGTCGTAATCCTGCGCAGGCTCAGCCTAATTATGCCCGCCCCCCGTCAGCACCGGCCATTCTCCGGAAAGCGCGCGGGCAGCCAGCGCTTCAGCATCCGCGATAGCGGTCTGCCGGATCACCTCCTTGACCTCGGGAATAGCGCCGGGATACATGCTGAATTCACGCAACCCCAATCCCAGCAACAGCGCTGTAAAGGCCGGGTTCGCCGCCATCTCGCCGCACATCGCTACCGGGATGCCCCGTGCATGACCGGCGGTGATGGTGTATTGAATCATCGCCAATACCCCGGCATGCAGGGGGTCAAAGAGATCATTGACGTCATCATCACCGCGATCCACTGCCAGCGCGTACTGAATCAGATCGTTAGTGCCGATGGAGAAAAAATCTGCCCGCCCGGCAAAGTAGTGCGCTGCCATGGCCACGGCAGGCACTTCCACCATAATGCCCAGCGGCATATCCACATCACAGGCGTGCCCTTCGGCGCGCAATTCTGTCTGCAACTCACTGACCAGCGCCCGGGTTTGCAGTAATTGCCCCATACTGCTGAGCATGGGCAGCATCAGCCGTATCGGCCCCAATGCCGAAGCGCGAAGAATGGCGCGCAGATGCGGCCGGAACCATTCCGGACGCCGCAGACAAAGACGCAGCCCGCGCAAGCCAAGGGCCGGATTGAGCGCAGCGTGGAGCCCCGCATCGTCATCACGCAGACCCTTGTCGGCGCCGATGTCGAGAGAACGGATGGTCACTGGTGCCCCATCCATCTGCTCTACCACTCGGGCAAAGGCGTGGAATTGCTCTTCCTCATCCGGGATGTCCGGGCGATTCATGAAGAGAAACTCGCTGCGATAAAGGCCGACACCATCAGCATTCATGCGCCGCACCATATCGATATCATCTGGCAATTCAATATTAGCGCGCAGATGAATAGGCACCCCGTCTACAGTTATCGCGGGCAGATCGCGCTGCTCTTCCAACAACCGCCGACGCCGTTGCCGCTGCTCCTGCAAAGCCTGATATTGCCGCAATATCAGGTCATCCGGCGCAACCAGCAGGATACCCTGGTCCCCATCGACAATCACCACATCACCGCTACGTAGCAGGCGCGTCGCCGAGTGCGTGCCGACCACGGCCGGAAGTCCGAGACTTCTGGCCAGAATAGCAGAGTGAGAGTTCGCTGCACCAAAGTCGGTTACCCAGGCGAGCACCTTGTCTTTTTTCATCAATACCGTATCGGCTGGCGTCAACTCTTCGGCGATGATGATCTGACCCTCGGCGCTCTGCAGAACGGGGGTCTTTACACCAATCAGACGGCGCAAAACCC
>NZ_JBYCKR010000249.1:0-11104 GCF_057473505.1 Acidithiobacillus sp. TH-A35
TTCTGCAACATCACCCCGCGTCTGGCGAAATAGTTGACGGTGAGGGTGTCGTCCATATTACGGGCGATATCGAAATAGTAGGGGATGCCGAGGTAAAAGCCGTTGATGGTAGAGCTGCCCACACTAGGGGCAAGAAACCCGGAGTGTCGCTTCAGCGGAAAACTGAGGTAGGGCGTCCAGAATACGGGCAGCCCAAGGACGTCGATTGTAGTGTTGGTGGTAGAGACGTAGTTGTCATTCTGGTTGAGGTCGATGCGGCTGCTCCAGAGTTGCCAGGCCGGTTTTTCGCCATCACAGGTGGTATAGCACGCTTCGTTGAGCTGGTAATGCCCCTTGCTCAGTTCCCTGCCGCTTTCGGCGTGGCCATGACCTTGCTGTGCTTCGAGCAGATAGCGGGGATGGACTACCACCCCCTCGTTGGCATGTAAATGGATGGTGGCCTTGGGGGCGGCGGTCACGATGCCGGGACTGACCATGCGCACATGGCCGTCGGCGATGATCTCGTCACGGGCCTGGTCGTAGTGCACGGTATCAGCATAGACCCGACGATCACCATAGAGTACTTCGACATTGCCGGTGGCCGTCCAGTGGCCGCTGCCAAGGCCGTGAACTTGATCCGCATAGAGCGTGACCGGGCTCTCTGCGGCCGCGGCGATGGCCATTCCGGGTGCCAGCAGTGCGCCCAGCAGAGCCAGGCGAAGGCTGGAACGCGAGGCACGGCGACTTCTTTCCGGGCGGATTGGCCGGGGTCGGGATTTTCCGATGCTGTGCAGAGGACTTTTCATGGAGGCCTAAAATCGCACAGAATGCTTTCATGTCGCAATCTTTCCTTGCATCGAATTTTTCCACTGTGGCGGCGAGGGATTCTCTGTCACCCGCCGCCGCAGACTGGCTCGCGCAGCAGGGCGTGGCGGTGGCGCGGGCGTGCCCCATTCCCGGAGATGCCAGCGGGCGGCGCTATTGGCGTTTGCCGCAGGGCCTGATCTTCATGGATGCCCCGCACCCCGAAGATATCCTGCCCTTTTTGCGGATACAGCACCGTTTTGCCCGCGCCGCCTTGCCGGTACCCAAGGTACTGGCCGCGCAAATGGATCCCGGCTTTGTGTTGCTGGAGGACTTAGGGGAAACGGATCTCAAGGGCGTACTGGATGCCGGTGCGGATATTAATCTGTGGATGCAGCGGGCGATGACCTTGATCCTCAATCTGCAGCAGACCGGGCAGAGACAGACGGCATTGCCTCCCCTGCCATTTTTCTCCCCGACTCGCCTGGGGGACGAGTTGGCCCTGTTTACGGACTGGTACCTGGGCAGGCATCTTGATTTAATCCTGAGTCCTCCGCAGAGGAATTCCCTGCAAACACTTTTTGCCGTGTTACTGGACAATGCCGCAGCGCAGCCGCAGGTCTGGGTCCACCGGGATTTTCACGCACGCAATCTTATTATTCAGCGGGACACCGGGCTATTGGCCATGATTGACTTTCAGGATGCCGTGCGCGGGCCTTGGACCTATGACCTGGCTTCTTTGCTCTGGGATCGTTATTGGGATTGGGGACGGATGCAAAGGGACGCGTGGGCTTTGAATTTTTTGACGGCGGCGCATCAGCATGGTGCCGCCTTGCCGTCGTCCGCGGGCTTTCTGCTGAGTGTCGGGCGTATGGCTCTCCAGCGTAACCTGAAGATTCTCGGCATTTTCTGCCGTCTGGCTTACCGGGACGGAAAATCGAGTTATCTCGATTTCCTGCCGCAATTCTGGGCCTATGTCGTGGATGCCCTGGACGCTGATCCGCAGTTGCAGTCTTATCTGGAGCTTTTTGCCCCATGGCAACCCCCGTTACCCGTGCGATGATCCTGGCTGCGGGTCGGGGCGAGCGGCTCAGGCCGCTTACCGATCATGTCCCGAAGCCCTTGCTGGAGGTTGCCGGCAAACCTCTTATCGTGCGCCACCTGGAGTCGCTGGCTGCGGCGGGCATTCGCGATGTGGTCATCAATGTCGGGCACCTGGGTGATGCGATCATGCAGTCTTTGGGTCAAAATTGGCAGGGATTGAGGATCACTTACAGCGATGAGCGTGAGGGCCGCCTGGAGACCGGCGGCGCTCTTGTTCGCGCCCTGCCCTTATTGGGGAACAGCCCTTTTTTGCTGGTGAATGGCGATATTTGCACGGACTTTCCCTGGGCGCAGCTTTGCCAGCCTTCCCTTGCGCGCGTGCATCTGGTGCTGGTGCCTAACCCGATGCAGCACCCGCAGGGAGATTTCGCATTGTCTGCCGGCATGGTGGCTTTGGCGGGCGAAGAACGTCATACTTATGCAGGCATCGCGCGTCTTGACCCGGAGTTGTTGCGGGGCTTTCCCGAGCAGTCGGCTCCTCTGGCCCCTTGGCTGCGGCAATGGATTGCAGCAGGTGTGGTGGAGGGGACCTTGTATCAAGGAAAATGGACGGATGTAGGCACACCAGAGCGGCTGCGGGCGGCTCAACGTGATTGTGCGGAGGCCGCGCATGGACTTTGATCCGGCTGCGATGACGGCGGCGGTTAGTGTGGATGCCGACTTGCGCGACCGCTGGCGCCGGGAGTGGGGCTTGCTCATGGACCTGGCGGTCTGGGGAGATCTGCGCAGCAGCCAGATCGGCTTATCGGGCAAGCTGCACAAACGAGTGCTGGAATTCGGGGAACGCCTGCGCTCCTATGGAAGTGACCGGAGTTGGATTCCGCACCCCCGGGAACAAATCAAGAATGCCCTGAGCACCAGTCTGCAGGCCCGTGAATCGCTGGAAAAGGTCAGCGAAATTATAGACCAGTTTAGCGACGGGGCAGACCTTGCCGCCTTACGGGCGGTGTGGGAGGCGGTAAGTGCTGCGTTGATGGCGGACATCGTCATGCGTGAAGAGCGATTGGTGCAGTTGTTGAACCAGCAGTATCAGGAAGAAGTGTGATCCAACCCTATTCAGGTTAACCGGCATATTTATGAAGATTGTGTACGCCTTGGTTGTTATCGGTGCTCTTGCGCTCTTTGCCTTGCTCTTATGGTGGGCACGCGGGCAGGTAGGCGATGCTGCAGCCCCCCTTGACAGTACGGGTTGGTACGCCCGGCATCCTGACGCGCTGGCTGCCGAAAATCTGAAATGCTGGAAATTACTGCAGAACGCTTCATTTGCGGATGTGGACAAGATCATGACCGCGTACCCCCACTGTCGTGCGGTCTATGAAGCCATCCAGAGGCAGACTCCCGCCCATGCGAATTGACGGCTGCCGGTGACTGCATTGACCGTAACGCCAGAAAGTCTGCTGGCCACCGGCCGGGATGTGTTGCGCCTGGAGGCGGCGGCGGTGGCGGCACTGGAAGCACGTCTTGACGCGGATTTTGTGGGAGCTTGCCAGCTCCTGCTGAACTGCCCCGGGCGTATCGTCGTCAGTGGCATGGGTAAGTCCGGGATTATCGCCAAAAAAATCGCAGCGACTTTGGCCAGTACTGGCAGCCCCGCCCTTTTTCTGCATCCCGCCGAAGGCAGCCACGGCGATCTGGGTATGCTCACCCGTCAGGATTGCCTGCTCGCGCTCTCCAACTCCGGGGAAACCGCCGAACTTCTGGCTATTTTGCCGGTGGTCAAGCGCCTCGCGGTGCCCTTGATCGCCATGACCGGTAACCCGCAGTCCACCCTGGCGCGCAGTGCCGCCGTACATCTCAATTGCAGTGTGGCGCGAGAGGCCTGCCCTCTCAACCTTGCGCCTACGGCGTCGACGACAGCAACCTTGGCCATGGGTGATGCCCTGGCCATGGCGCTTTTACAGGCGCGCGGTTTTTCGGCAAATGATTTCGCCCTGTCTCATCCCGGTGGCAGCCTCGGCAAACGCCTGCTGCTGCGGGTGCAGGATGTGATGCACCGAGGCGCCAGTCTGCCCAAGGTACAGGAGGATACGCCGTTATGCGAAGCAGTCTTGGAAATGAGCAGCAAGGGGCTGGGAATGACGGCAGTGGTGGATGCAGAGGACCGGGTGCTGGGGATTTTTACCGACGGTGATTTACGCCGTGCCTTCGCGCGGCGCCAGGATATCTGGGAACAGCCCATGGCTGAACTGGCTCATGCCAAGCCGGCCACTATTACTGCCGAAGCCCTTGCTGCTGAAGCTCTTGCACTGATGGAAAATAAGCGCATCGGCGCGCTTCTGGTCACCGATGGCGAGGCGCGGCTGATTGGCGCGTTGAATATGCACGATTTGCTGCGCGCAGGCATCGTATGAATGAATTGATGTCACCTGACACAGATTTGTTGACGCGCGCTGCCGGGGTCCGCCTGCTGATTCTGGACGTGGACGGCGTGTTGACCGATGGCCGCTTGTTTTTTGACGATGATGGCAAGGAGAGTAAAGCCTTTCATGTGCGGGACGGTTACGGCATCAAGCTTGTGCAGGAACGGGCTATAGAGGTTGCCATCATTACCGCGCGCTATTCCCCGGCAGTCGCCCATCGCGCCCACGATCTGGGCGTCAAGCGGATTCATCAGGGCTGTTTGGACAAGAATCTGGCCTACACGGAGCTCAAAATCGCCCTCGGCCTGGATGACGCCGAGGTGGCTTATATGGGAGATGATCTTATTGATCTGCCCATTCTTACCCGCGTTGGTCTGGCGACTGCTCCGGCTGATGCGCACCCGGAGGTCGGTTGTCGAGTACACTGGCAGAGCGTGCAACGGGGCGGTCGTGGTGCGGTGCGGGAGCTCTGCGAGCTGATTCTGCAGGCACAGGGGTACTGGCCAGCAGTCATCGCCAAGGCTGTTGGAGCGCTGTCTTGATCACCAACCAATCCGAGAGCGGGCCATGTCGCGTAAGTTGATACCGGGTTTCCGCGCCCCTGGCTTGGGTCTGTCTCTGCTGCTGCTGGTCCTCGCGGCGCTGGTGTGGTGGTCCTGGCCGCAGCATCCCCTGCCCCTGCCGCCCATTGACTGGCATGGTCAAATCCATAAGGGGGATCAGGCGGCCGAAGATGTGGTCATGCGCCAGTACACGGCAACCGGGAAACTGGATTTGCTCGCCACCGCCCAGACAGCCTATCACGAGCCGGGCGTCGATCAGACCATACTTAGGCAGGTTACCGTTGAGCGGTTCAAGCCGGGACAGCAGACGCATCTGCGTGCCAATCAGGGCATAGAAGATGGCCACAGCCACATGATTACCTTATGGGGGAACGTTATTGGCACCTTGCAACCGGACACCCGCCTGCTCACCGAAAAGGTGCACTATGATGCGCAAACGGGCATTATTACGTCCAGAGAGCCGGTACGGCTGGAACGGGGCCAAGACTGGATGACCGGGGTAGGTCTTTGGGCTTCGGTAAAAACCCAAGAGGTGAATATTTTGCATGATGTGCGTGGCATGTATGTCCCATAAGCGATTTTCTTTCCGGCGATTCTGGCCCTCCTTGCTTATGGTTGTTTCTGCCACCGCCTCGGCCGCACCGGTTGCGGAGCAGGGGCTGGGCAAAGGCCCTATTCAGATTAGTGCCGACGCGCTGCATGGTGAGAACAAACCGCAGCAGCAGGCCGTCTATACCGGGAACGTGGTTATGACCCAAGGCGACGTGGTTGTACATGCCGATAAACTCACTGTCGTAGCGGTCGGTGGCAAGGTGCAGCAGGCCACGGCGGTGGGAAACCCGGTTACCTTCACCATGCCCAGTGCCCAGCGCCACGGCTATGGTAACACCCTGGTCTATAAACCGGGCAGCGGCGAAATAGTGCTCATCGGCAATGCCCATCTCTGGCAGAAAAAAAACGAGATCAATGGTCAGCAGGTCACTTATTTCCTGCAGACTCAGAAAACCTCCGTCACTGCGGCCCCCGGTCAGCGGGTACAGTCGATCTTCTATCCCGCAGCGGCGGATCACGCCACCAGCGGTGGGAGGCCATGAGCGGCCTGTTGCAGGCGCAATCCCTGTTCAAGTCGTACCGGCGGCGGGCTGTGGTGCGCGACGTTTCGGTGCAGGTGGCCGCAGGCGAGGTGGTGGGACTGCTCGGTCCTAATGGAGCGGGGAAAACCACAACCTTTTACATGATGGTCGGATTGGTGCGTCCCGATCGCGGTCATATTTTTCTGCAACAGCGCGATATCACCGCGCTGCCTATGCACGAACGTGCCCGCATGGGGCTGGGGTATCTCCCCCAGGAGCCCTCCGTTTTTCGCCAGATGAGTGCTGCTGACAATGTCCTCGCCGTGTTGGAAACTTTGCCGTTGAGCAAGGTCGAGCGGCAAGAACGCCTGGAACAATTGCTCAGTGATCTCCATCTCCACCCGTTGCGTGACACCAAAGGGCATAGTCTTTCCGGTGGTGAGCGGCGGCGGGTGGAAATTGCGAGGGCGCTGGCCATGGGCCCGCGTTTTATTTTGCTGGATGAACCCTTCGCTGGTATCGATCCCATTTCTGTGCTGGAAATTCAACGGCTCATCCAGGATTTGCGTGGGCGTGGCATCGGTATTCTGATTACCGACCATAATGTGCGCGAGACATTAGGCATTTGCGAACGCGCCTATATACTGCATGATGGCAAGGTCTTGACGGCAGGTAGTCCACAGGAAATTGTTGATGATCCCATGGTGCGGCAGGTTTACCTGGGAGACCAGTTTCAAATCTGATTTTTGGAAATTATGAAACAAGGCTTAGAACTCAAGCTCGGCCAGCATCTGGCCATGACCCCGCAACTGCAACAGGCGATTCGTCTGCTGCAGTTGTCTACGCTTGATTTGCAGCAGGAAGTTCAAAGCATGCTGGAGAGCAATCCTCTACTCGATGAGGAGGTCGGGGATGAAGGCAGTGGCGGACCAGTCCCGGAGACGCTTGAGCATCCTTCCGAAGACCGTCAACTGGATCTGGCGGCTGAGGATACGCTGCCTGATGAATTGCCTGTAGACAGTCAGTGGGATGATGTCTTTGATCTAGGTACGTCAGGCTCTGGCAGTGGTTCTGACGAAGATATGCCAGATTTTGAATTGCGTAACAGCCACAGCCAAAGCCTGCAGGACTATCTTCGTTGGCAGGCCGATATGACGCACTTTAGTGCTGACGAGCGCAACATGGCGGAGTTAATCATCGACGCCATTGATGAGCGCGGTTACCTGGCGGAAAGCCTGGAAGAACTCGCAGTCAATATGAATGTGCAAGAAGATGCGTTGTTGGCCGTGTTGCTGCGCGTGCAAGACTTCGACCCACCGGGCGTCGGTGCACGTAATCTCAGTGAGTGCCTCTTGCTACAGCTAAAACAGATGGTCGAAGGGGATGCGCCCATATTGCTGGCCCAACGGATTGTGAAGGATCACCTGCAGGCCCTGGCACGTCACGATTACCCGCGTCTGTGTGCGACTCTGGGGGTGGATGAGGAGGCATTGCGTACGGCAATGGCGCTGATTTCCGCTCTGAATCCCAAGCCGGGTGAAGATGTGGGTGCAGAGAGCACCGAGTATGTGATCCCCGATGTGATTGTGCGCTGGACGGGTAAGCGCCTGCGCGTAGATCTGAATCCCGAGGCAATGCCTAAATTACGTATCAACCGTCGTTATGCCGGCATGGCGGGTGGGAAAGATGCGGCGCATAAATATATTCAGGATCAGCTCAACGAGGCGCGCTGGTTTATCAAGAGCCTGCAGAGCCGCCAGGACACCATATTGAAGGTGGCGCGGGCCATCGTCGAACGGCAAAAGGATTTTTTTGCCAACGGGCCTGAATCTATGCGGCCCATGGTCCTGCGTCATATCGCCGAGGCAGTAGAAATGCATGAGTCTACGGTATCGCGGGTCACTAATCAGAAATACATGATTACACCCCGCGGTCTCTATGAGTTTAAATACTTCTTCTCCAGTCATGTGGGTACCGACAGCGGCGGTTCCGCGTCGGCCACGGCGATTCGCGCGCTACTCATCAAGATGACGCAGGCCGAAAGCGCACGTCATCCCCTGAGCGATGCGGAAATTGCCAAGGTGCTGGCCGATCAGGGTATTCAGATTGCGCGGCGGACGGTGGCCAAGTACCGCGAGGCGGCCAATATTCCTGCTGCGAGTCAGCGTCGT
This sequence comes from Acidithiobacillus sp. TH-A35, assembly GCF_057473505.1. Taxonomy (NCBI): domain Bacteria; kingdom Pseudomonadati; phylum Pseudomonadota; class Acidithiobacillia; order Acidithiobacillales; family Acidithiobacillaceae; genus Acidithiobacillus; species Acidithiobacillus sp. TH-A35. The sequence continues at coordinate 8,055 of NZ_JBYCKR010000249.1, forward strand.
CGTTTGTGAGGCGGATGCCGCCGCCAGGGTTTTTTGCCGGCGCCGTTGGCGCTACACTGAGGGCGGACCCCGCGGCGGGACAGGATTCATAACGATCACATCACTTGGGTAGGAGAGCGCTATGCAAATTACTATTACCGGGCAGCACCTGGATTTGACGGATGCCATTAAAAACTATGTCGATGAAAAGATTGGACGCCTCGGTCGTTACTTCGACCACGTCATTAACGCTCAGGTGGTGCTGAGGCACCTCCCCCACGAAAAGCTGACTAACGTCGTAGATATTACGGTCAATGCCCCAGGGCACGTCTTCCATGCCGAGGTACATGATGCCGATATGTACGCGGCCATAGATCTGGTGGCCGACAAACTGGAGGCGCAGGTGCACAGCTACAAGGAAAAGTTGCAGGATCGCCGTAATGATCATCCCGCTGGTTTGGCAGCCATTGCTGAAGTCGACTGAATAGCCATGATGACCCCGCCTCTTTCCCCGACAAACATTCGTATGGATCCGCCCGTGGCCGATGCTGGTGATGTGCTGCAGGCATTGGCGGAAATCCTGGCAGGGTCTACCGGCCTGTCTGCTGAAGGGATTGCGGCGGCCTTGCAAAGCCGTGAGGCGCAGGGGTCCACGGGCATCGGGCATGGGGTGGCTTTGCCCCATGCGCGGTTGGAGGGTGTGAGTCAGGTAGCTGTTGCTGCGCTGCGCACGGCGCAGGGTATTCCGTTTGCGGCGCCAGACGGGTTGGACGTGCGTATATTTCTGGCGGTAGTGGTGCCCAAAGCGGCTGCGACCGCCCATCTGGAGACGCTCTCTGCATTAGCCGCCAAACTCGCGGTGGACGAGGTACGCGAAGTACTGATGAAAACTCCGGATCCGCAGGAGTTTTTTCGTTTGTTGACGAGTCCGGCGTAGTTTGTACCATAAAGCAGACTGGTTACAGCCATGAGTGTCGGGCAAAGCGGCGTTATTGAACGACAAATCAGCTTGCGTCGGCTCTGTGAAGACCTGCAGAGCGAATTGCACTGGCAGTGTCTGTACCAGCCTGAGGAAGACCATCATCTCCGCGGCGATTCCTCGGCGGAAGATGATGTGGGTGGGGCGGCACTGGTCGGGTTTTTCAACTTTATCCGGCCACATGCGGTGCAGATTGCCGGGGGTTATGAGCTAACCTACCTGCGTGCCCACCCAGAGGCTATTACCCAGTTTCCGCCCCATAAGCTGCGTCTGCTCGTTGTTTGTGAGGGTCAGATACTGGATGATCTTCTCCATGAAGATCTGAAAGCCCGGCACATTGCCGTGATGACGACGCCAATGGGCGCAAAAATGGTGCTGGCAGCGGTGCAACACTACCTGCATCGGGAGCTGGCGCCCCGCCAGCAGGTGCATGGCGTACTGGTCGATGTGCTGGGGATCGGCTTGCTTTTGCAGGGCGAGGTAGGGATTGGCAAGAGCGAGTTGGCCTTGGAACTGGTCAGTCGCGGCCACCGCCTAGTGGCCGATGATAGCGTGCTCTGTATCCGTGAAGCCCCGAATGTCCTGACAGGGCACTGTCCGGCTCCGCTACGTAATTTTCTGGAAGTACGTGGTCTGGGTATTATTAACATCCGGGAGTTCTTCGGCGCCGCTGCCATCGTGCGTTCCAAACGTATCCGGCTAGTCGTTGAAATCCAGGATATGTGCGATATGGAAATGGCGGATATCGATCGCTTGCAAGGCAAGGTGGATCACCTGGATATTCTCGGAATCCAATTGCCCCGGTTACGCATGCCCGTTTCTGCGGTGCGCAATTTGGCCGTACTGGTCGAGGCGGCGGCACGCAGCCAGTATGTAAAGGAGTCCGGCGGAGATATGCTCGCGGATTTTGAGGCGCAGGTACAATTGAGTGTCGGGGAAGAATGATGGCGGAGCGGGACTTTATTATCGTCAGTGGTCTGTCCGGTTCAGGAAAATCCACCGTTCTACAGGCCCTGGAGGATCAAGGTTATTATTGTGTCGATAATCTGCCGGCTACCCTGCTGGTGGATTTCGGAGCCCAACTGGCGCGGCGGGATGCCAGTTCCATGCTCGCCGCCGTGAGTATCGACGTCCGTAACCGCGAGTTTCTCGCGGCTCTGCCACAAGCGTTGGCCGATCTGCGCGAGCGTTACGCTCTGCGCCCGCGCATCCTTTTTCTGGAAGCGGACGAGGGTACGTTACTGCGCCGTTTCAGTGAGACTCGCCGTCGTCATCCTCTCACCGATGATCTCGCGGCAGCCTTGGGCGAATCTCTGCTCACGGTGTTGCGGCGTGAACGCGAGATGGTCCAACCCCTTGCCGATGTGGCCGACAAGCGCCTCGACACCTCCCAGATCAATACCCACCAGTTGCGTTTGCGGGTGCAGGCATGGAGTCTGGCGTCTCATCATTACAGTGGCCTGGTCTTGTTATTGCAGTCTTTTGCCTTCAAAAAAGGCCTTCCTTTGGATTCCGACTTCGTTTTTGATCTGCGCGCACTGCCCAATCCCCATTACAGTCCTGAACTGCGCGCCCTGACCGGTCGTGACGCGCCGGTGCGTGATTTTCTGGAGAAGGCTCCAGAGGCGGGCCGCGCTTTCAATTCGTTGCGCAGCTTCCTGCAGGCATGGCTGGCGCCTTTTGCGCAAGAGCACCGCAACTATGTGACGGTTTCTCTGGGTTGTACCGGGGGGCAGCATCGCAGCGTATATATGGTGGAGGCATTAGCGCAAGTGCTTGCCGGAGAAGGACAACGTGTCCTGATCCAGCACCGGGAACTGGGCATTACCGAGACGCTGACATGATTACCATCGTGCTCCTGACCCACGCGGGACTGGGTGAGGCCTTTGCCGCCGCACTCCGGCATATTTTCGGATCTGTGCCTCCCGCCTTGGAGGTGCTGGAAATTTTGCCTGATCAGACGCCGGAGGAAGGCCGTCGGCGTTTGTGGAGGTTGTTAGAAAAAACAGGTGACAGTGATGCCATATTGATTCTGAATGATCTCTATGGTGCCACCCCCGCTAATCTCATTCCGGCTATTCTCCCGGAAGGC
>NZ_JBYCKR010000250.1:0-2974 GCF_057473505.1 Acidithiobacillus sp. TH-A35
TTATGCCGGTACTGCCGGGCCTCTTGCGGGATATCGTCCATTCCGACAGCATCGCCAGTCACTATGGCGTGCTGCTAGCGCTATATGCGTTGATGCAATTTCTATGCGCACCCGTTCTCGGAGCACTGTCCGACCGCTTTGGCCGCCGCCCAGTCCTGCTCGCTTCGCTACTTGGAGCCACTATCGACTACGCGATCATGGCGACCACACCCGTCCTGTGGATCCTCTACGCCGGACGCATCGTGGCCGGCATCACCGGCGCCACAGGTGCGGTTGCTGGCGCCTATATCGCCGACATCACCGATGGGGAAGATCGGGCTCGCCACTTCGGGCTCATGAGCGCTTGTTTCGGCGTGGGTATGGTGGCAGGCCCCGTGGCCGGGGGACTGTTGGGCGCCATCTCCTTGCATGCACCATTCCTTGCGGCGGCGGTGCTCAACGGCCTCAACCTACTACTGGGCTGCTTCCTAATGCAGGAGTCGCATAAGGGAGAGCGTCGACCGATGCCCTTGAGAGCCTTCAACCCAGTCAGCTCCTTCCGGTGGGCGCGGGGCATGACTATCGTCGCCGCACTTATGACTGTCTTCTTTATCATGCAACTCGTAGGACAGGTGCCGGCAGCGCTCTGGGTCATTTTCGGCGAGGACCGCTTTCGCTGGAGCGCGACGATGATCGGCCTGTCGCTTGCGGTATTCGGAATCTTGCACGCCCTCGCTCAAGCCTTCGTCACTGGTCCCGCCACCAAACGTTTCGGCGAGAAGCAGGCCATTATCGCCGGCATGGCGGCCGACGCGCTGGGCTACGTCTTGCTGGCGTTCGCGACGCGAGGCTGGATGGCCTTCCCCATTATGATTCTTCTCGCTTCCGGCGGCATCGGGATGCCCGCGTTGCAGGCCATGCTGTCCAGGCAGGTAGATGACGACCATCAGGGACAGCTTCAAGGATCGCTCGCGGCTCTTACCAGCCTAACTTCGATCATTGGACCGCTGATCGTCACGGCGATTTATGCCGCCTCGGCGAGCACATGGAACGGGTTGGCATGGATTGTAGGCGCCGCCCTATACCTTGTCTGCCTCCCCGCGTTGCGTCGCGGTGCATGGAGCCGGGCCACCTCGACCTGAATGGAAGCCGGCGGCACCTCGCTAACGGATTCACCACTCCAAGAATTGGAGCCAATCAATTCTTGCGGAGAACTGTGAATGCGCAAACCAACCCTTGGCAGAACATATCCATCGCGTCCGCCATCTCCAGCAGCCGCACGCGGCGCATCTCGGGCAGCGTTGGGTCCTGGCCACGGGTGCGCATGATCGTGCTCCTGTCGTTGAGGACCCGGCTAGGCTGGCGGGGTTGCCTTACTGGTTAGCAGAATGAATCACCGATACGCGAGCGAACGTGAAGCGACTGCTGCTGCAAAACGTCTGCGACCTGAGCAACAACATGAATGGTCTTCGGTTTCCGTGTTTCGTAAAGTCTGGAAACGCGGAAGTCCCCTACGTGCTGCTGAAGTTGCCCGCAACAGAGAGTGGAACCAACCGGTGATACCACGATACTATGACTGAGAGTCAACGCCATGAGCGGCCTCATTTCTTATTCTGAGTTACAACAGTCCGCACCGCTGCCGGTAGCTATTGACTATCCGGCTGCACTAGCCCTGCGTCAGATGGCTCTGATCCAAGGCAAACTGCCAAAATATCTGCTGGCACCGGAAGTCAGCGCCCTGCACCATTATGTTCCGGATCTGCATCGCAGGATGCTGCTGGCTACCCTGTGGAACACCTACATCTGTATTAACGAAGCGCTGGCATTGACCCTGAGTGATTTTTCTCTGGTGCCGCCTTATCACTGTTGAAGGCCACCGCTCATCACGCGTTTGCTGACATTGAGCCCTGCCGGCCGATCGGCCTGAGACTCTCAGCACAGGAGACGGCGGGTGACGAGCGTATACTTTTTCGACGCTTGGTTGCGGTCGCGCTAGGCGTGGCCGCCGACGAACCCGCTGGTGTCGCCCTTGCGGAGCAGCGCAAGGCGGACCTTGCCACGACATCCCCTCGCCCGCCGATCGTCTAAATTCGTCGAGGTTAAGAAATTCCCGCTCCGGCGAGGCCATCACCATCACCGGCGTCAGGTAGTGGACATGGCAGCAGCGCACGCAGGGGCACTGTTGCAAAGTTAGCGATGAGGCAGCCTTTTGTCTTATTCAAAGGCCTTACATTTCAAAAACTCTGCTTACCAGGCGCATTTCGCCCAGGGGATCACCATAATAAAATGCTGAGGCCTGGCCTTTGCGTAGTGCACGCATCACCTCAATACCTTTGATGGTGGCGTAAGCCGTCTTCATGGATTTAAATCCCAGCGTGGCGCCGATTATCCGTTTCAGTTTGCCATGATCGCATTCAATCACGTTGTTCCGGTACTTAATCTGTCGGTGTTCAACGTCAGACGGGCACCGGCCTTCGCGTTTGAGCAGAGCAAGCGCGCGACCATAGGCGGGCGCTTTATCCGTGTTGATGAATCGCGGGATCTGCCACTTCTTCACGTTGTTGAGGATTTTACCCAGAAACCGGTATGCAGCTTTGCTGTTACGACGGGAGGAGAGATAAAAATCGACAGTGCGGCCCCGGCTGTCGACGGCCCGGTACAGATACGCCCAGCGGCCATTGACCTTCACGTAGGTTTCATCCATGTGCCACGGGCAAAGATCGGAAGGGTTACGCCAGTACCAGCGCAGCCGTTTTTCCATTTCAGGCGCATAACGCTGAACCCAGCGGTAAATCGTGGAGTGATCGACATTCACTCCGCGTTCAGCCAGCATCTCCTGCAGCTCACGGTAACTGATGCCGTATTTGCAGTACCAGCGTACGGCCCACAGAATGATGTCACGCTGAAAATGCCGGCCTTTGAATGGGTTCATGTGCAGCTCCATCAGCAAAAGGGGATGATAAGTTTATCACCACCGACTATTTGCAACAGTGCC
>NZ_JBYCKR010000251.1:0-4901 GCF_057473505.1 Acidithiobacillus sp. TH-A35
GCCGACAGACCGTAGCCGGAATCTGAAGCATTACCCGCGCCGCGCACAGACCTTGCGCACCTCTACAATATTTGAGAGCGATGTCCCTTGTGGGATAGGCCTTCAGAGGCGAACAACGGTTGGTCGAGCGGGCGTAGGAATGACATCCCCGTGGCTGGCACGCCCCTGTTCAACGGGCGGTTGGGCGCAGTATCCCTGCGGGTAGCGGTTAGCCGTCATTTGTTCGGTGAACCACTCCGTCCGCAATTTTTCAGCGTCACGCAGTAACAGACTCACTTGGTGCATACCCTGCTTGTAGAATCGGCCGTTATGGTTGACAAAGAAGGCTGCCACGGATGGGGCTTCTTCCTGTCCAAGCCGCTGGACAAGGTTGGCCAATTGGCTGTTGACCTTCTGGTTGCGCACGGGGTCAGTGCCATAGCGCCGTTGGTAAGCCTGACTGTAGGCTTCCCAGGTTTCTGTTGTTATTGCGCCGGAGGTGCGCTTGCGTACCACTGGCAAATCTTTTTCTCCTGATGTTTCTATTGATGTATTAAATGATGGTTCAAGGGGTGACGCCGACGTCACAGGGAGGTGACTCTCTGTCACCACCCCCCCCGTCGGCCTGACACCCCCCGATGACTCCATGCCACCACCTACAGACAGGCGGTAGAGATTGGAAGATCCGGATCCGTCCGCCCGGAACCTTTTTTCCACGCGCACTATGCTCCGCGCCACCATATCTTGTACGTGGCGTTGCACAGAGCGGTGTGAAAGATTGCATTTATTGGCTATCCCTCTTATTCCCGGCCAGCAAACCCCTTGGTCATCAGCATGATCAGCTAAGGCCAGCAAGACCAATTTTACGGGGGCCGGCAGATCGAGTCCCCAAGCCCAAACCATACATTTAATGCTCACGCCACACACCCTTTGCCCTGCGCGGCAATCCGGGGGCGGCCGCGCTTGCCTTTGGTGGCTGCCGGAACGGTGACTGGGGTGACTGGGGTGACTCGGTGGTCTTCAAACCACTGCCGGACATCATGAGGGTGCCATAGGGGTCCACGATGCCCGGGCAGGCGGATGGCCGGTGGGAGCTTTTCTGGGGACCTGCAGTAGAGGTTTTTTACGGTACCGGGCGCCAGCCTAGCGACCCGGCCAAAGTCTTCGTAATTAAGTAAGGGTTCAATTCGGTGCGGCGATTCTCCGTCTCCGCCATCATCGGATCCGCCGGACGTCGTTTTCTTCTGTCCACCTTGCCTACCTGTCCGCCGTGGCGCACGGGCGGTTGTTACGCGGCTCAGGTCCTTTCCGATCGCCCCTGTCTGGCTTAAACTCTTAGGAAACGCATGGTGGTGGGCATGGCGCACACTCTGCCATGCGCGGATGAATGGCGTCGCATGAGCTTTACACAGTGCTCTTGACTTGGCACGGCTTGCCGCCGCCAGATCTTTATGTCCGATCAATTCCTGGAGCTTGCTCTTAAAAAAATATCGAGCTACCCAGATAAAGTTCGCCATGGCCAGGACCAAAAATCCAAAGCTAAGGTTTCTGTTATTGATAATTTCTGATAACACATTGATAGTATTCATCGAGCAATACCTCCTGAAAATGGTTGCTCCGGCATTAAAACGGTGCTCCAGCTGGCCAGTCCGACGGGGGCATTTGCCGTTCTGGTTGTCATCTATAACACCACTCTTTATCGCATGCAAGAACTAAAAACGGGCGATAAAACTGTGTACTTTTAAGTATCCAAGCGGTACACAACTGCCCCTCATAAGAGGGAAAGTTGGCTGTTCTTCCCTTCGCATCATATGTGTAGGATTGCTGATATTCCCCCTGGTGAATCTTACACGATACCGCAATTCAGAAACGTTCTCTTCATGCGTACTATAAAGCATGGTTTCGTCTTGCTTATCAGCATAATCCAAAGGCAATTCGTAGAGTTGCGCATCCTGATCAACCCGCGCCTGCAAGTTGCGCATGGTTTTGTGGTAAAGTTGTCATGGCTGCTCACTGGAAAAGTTCATCATCTTCGCTATCTGCGTAAATGAAAAACAGTCATTATGAATCAGAACAACTGATTTCATATCTTTGTCCAGGTATATGAGTGACTCCTTCTATCTCTCTGGATCAGATTCAACGCTGCTTGCAGCGAAATCAAACAAAAATCGGCAGGAAGAATACCCAGCAGTTTGCTGCAGGTATTTTATTGTGGAATTTTCGTTATTTCGATGATGTCGTCTAGCGTATTCTGTGCCGACTATTCCGGTTATTGCTCAATTTCTGCCGCACTTATTACGTCGTCATGTCCCCAACATTACCCGATATTTTCAATCCAGTCCGACGCGGAAGACGCCCGCCCAGAATCCCGGTTAATTTTTTTAAGATGACTTAATATCCCAGTTTTAATAACCCCGTAAAGCATGCCGCGCAAGGCCCTGGGCGCATCCTCTGACGTAGAAGCCAGCGCTGCTAGATCCTCTTCGTGGCGGCTGATCCAGCCCGCCGCAGCTAGTAGTCCTTCTTGTTCCAGATCTTCACTGGTGGTGTCGATATCGCCTCACAAAATTCCCGTGCAGCTTTACATTCCGGGCTATCCGCCGCGAAAGGATAGCTGCTTCTGCCCAAAAATCCGTTGTATCCATGGTGCACCTCCGTAAAAGAAGATGCACTCCATTATCCACATAACTAGGCACAGAAAAGCTTCAAGAAGGCAAAATAACCCGTTTAAAAAATATTTTTTATTGATCCCGGCCATTCCTTTTACATAATCGCCAGTTGTATGCCTTTCAGTACCAGCTGGGCGCTAATGGGTGCTTTTGGCCCTGTTTCAGCTATCAGTTGGTGCTGATACGCTTAGTGCATTGACAAACACAACAGAAGTGTTATGTTTTGTCCATGAACTCGAACGAATTCAAGCGTTGGCTGACTAGGCAAGGGGCGACATTCCAACCCGGAAAAGGGTCGCACCTGAAGGTGTTCCTGAACGGACGCCAGTCGGTGCTGCCGATGCACACAAGCGAGTTGAAGACGGGCCTTGTCGAGGCCATCAAGAAGCAACTTGGATTGAAGGAGTAATGAGCATGGACGATTTCGACTTTCCAGTAACGCTGGAACCGCAACCCGAAGGCGGCTTCGTGGTGACGTTCCCGGACGTGCCGGAGGCCATCACCCAGGGCGAGGACGAGGACGAGGTGCTGCTGTACGCGGTGGACGCGCTGGAAACAGCCTTGTCCTTCTATGTAGATGGGCGCGCGCCTCTTCCGGTGCCGAGTGCTCCGGAACCTGGACAGCTCACGGTACGTCCTTCCGCGTTGGAGTGCGCCAAACTCGGGGTATACCGGGCCATGACGGAACAAGGCGTCAGGAAAGCCGAATTGGCGCGGCGGTTGGGTTGGCATCTGCCCCAGGTGGACCGCCTGTTCGACCTGCGCCATGCTTCGCGGCTGGACCAGATTGAGGCCGCCGCCCGCGCTTTGGGGCGGCATATCGAAGTACGCGTGGCATGAGGGTGATCCGGCATAATGCACCCCCGGCTGTGTCTGGCGCTGCAATTACGCTGCACTGAAAATGTTATCCACAGTGATTCCAGGTGATTGGCAGTGGATGTAATCTATTGTTATTGCTTGTTACTCGTGGTGAAGCTCAAGGTGCAAAAGGGGTATTAAAGGGACTCATAATCCCTTGGTCCACGGTTCGAGTCCGTGCGGGCCCACCATATTAATCAACATGTTAGGATGTTATCGGGTGCGGTAGATTTTGAGTCTGTAAGCGCCATGTAAGCACTTCGGAAAAGGTGAGGGGCGTTCTCCGTAGGTTTTTTGGAGGCCTGATGGCAAGCGTTATTGAGGTATACGAAGTAGAGATTGATGACATCATTCGATGGAAATTTCGCATCAGAACGGATGTCGGAACGGTTACTGGGCACTCAACCTATGCATCACGGCACGACGCGGTCGAAGCCGCGCGACAAAATCCGGCAAACGCACAACTTGAAGTCAACGATGTTGACACACCTGATCGGCCATAACGCAATACGTTAATGGCTACTTAAAAAGAGCTACACTGCCCAAGGTGCGGCGGTGCCGAGTTCGCCGGTCAAGATGATCGGATCGTCTGCCTGGATTGCGGCCACTCCATGCAATTTGAGGATTTGCAGTTGGTGGCACTACTCGACATGCTGGTTGATGATGTAGAAGCCACCAGGCATTGACCGCCCAGATTCCAAAGGAACACCTATGAGCAACTATCAGGACCTCGCCGGATACCGTAAGTGCGTACAACGGACCCAGGCAGCGTGGCCCGCATTTCTGCAGCAGCGTGTGTCCATGCTTTCTGCTCAGGAGCGTTTCGGCAAGGTGGCAGAAAAGGCCGCTGAGAACATTGTTGGCGCGCTACTCACCAATGTGCTGGATTGGCAAGAGCGCGATCTGAATTGGCAGCTCGGCCGTGCTGATCTGGTGGTAACCCACAACTTCACCAAATACCTCGTTGTCGAGGCCAAGCGCCCAGGTAGCTTATCCAGCAAGGCTGCTTTGGATAGTGCGCTCGCCCAGGCCATCCGCTACGCCCACGAACAGCACGTCAAGCAGGTGGCCGTGTGTGATGGCATCCTGTTCTTCGGTGCAGATATCGTTGATGGTGGCTCGCGCCCACGTGTGGTGTTCAATCTGGCTCAAGAAGAGGCGCCGGTTGATGCGCTCTGGTGGGTGAGCATGGATGGCGTCCACCGTCCTTGTGAGGTGCCCGCCGATTTATCGTTGCTGGGGCAGCTTGGTGCCGTTCTATCTGCCGATGATACTGCTGGCGCTGATCAGGATGCGCTCCTTCATCCGAAGTATCAAATCCCTGCTCGATGCTTTGCCTATGTGGGCAATCCCAGCAAGACGTCCACCTGGAAGCTGCCCTACCTGTTGGCCGAT
>NZ_JBYCKR010000252.1:0-2389 GCF_057473505.1 Acidithiobacillus sp. TH-A35
GGCAAAGCGGCTTACCAGTTCGGCCGCGATATGCTGGGCATCCGCCGCGCTCCCCCCGTTACCTGCGAGAAGTATTTTCCCATCTTGGCGCAGGCAGCAGATGCAGACCTCCGCAGCGGTCTGCACGCGCTCTTGTAACAAGGTATCGCACGCCATGCTTTCGAGGAGACACTGCGCGCCAGCCAGTTGCGACCGGATATAGGATCGCATCAGAGCCTCCATGCCTGTGTGCCATTCTTGGTGAAATGGCAATTGCTGACCAGTCCTGCAAATTGGTCGAGGGTACGTACCACATCCATCCGGCGATCCGGGGGCACGAAGAACATCATGAATCCGCCCCCGCCTGCACCCGATATCTTACCGGCGAGTGCCCCGGCCTCAATTACCGAATGATATATCTCATCAATGTGCGGGTTGGACACTGTGCCCGCCGAACGCTTTTTATTCTCCCACCCCATGCGCATGGATTCCACGATTCCGTTGAAATCGCCTTTGAGCAGGCATTCTTTCATCACCAGCGCTTCCTGCTTCAAGCCATACATTGCTTCCATGGCGTCGTGGGAACCGCCTTCCATATTCCGGCTCTGGTCCGCGATGATCTTGGCCGATTCACGCGACACCCCGGTATAGAACAACACCAGGGACGCCTCCAATTCACAGATGATGTAATTTTTAATGCGTAGCGGGTTGATGACCGCCCGATTTTCGGCAAAAAACTCCATGAAGTTGAAACCGCCGAAAGTGGCCGAGTACTGGTCCTGCCGCCCGCCTTGAAGGCCGCAATCCACCCGTTCGATTTGGAAGGCGAGTTGGGCGATGGCGTAATCATCCATGGGCAGATTCAGCAGCTCGCCAAAGGCCCGGATCATGGTCACCACGAGCGTGGAAGAGGACCCCAGGCCAGAACCCGCAGGCGCATCGCAGAAAGTGCTCAACTCTAGGGCCATAGGCTGACCATCGTGGTAATGCTGCATCATAGTGTTGTAGACCGCCCTGTGCAGATTGAGCTGTCCATCCAAGGCAATCGGCTCAGAGAGCGGCAAGCGCTCCTCAACCCGCAGATCCGTCGCCAGGAAACGCACGCAAGGCTCGTCCAACACCCGGATCACGGCATAGGCGTAACGATCAATGGTGGCATTCAGCACATACCCGCCATGCACATCACAAAAGGGTGAAAGATCCGTGCCCCCGCCGGCAAGACCAAGACGTAAGGGCGCTCTGGCACGTACAATCATTCGCGGTTTCTCCCCGAAGTTAGAGCAAGTCACCCTGCCCCAGTATCGCGCGGTAGAGCTTTTGCCGGTAAGCGTCGGGGCCCCAGTGCTCCGACAAAATGGCCCTCGCTTGTTCACAAGACGCGGTCAGTCGGTCGATGTAAGACTCCGGATGGGTGATAATATCGCACAACTGTGTTTCGGTCGCCACCATCTCCAGATGAGCAATCTGCTCCGGCAACCCCTCCACCGCCATGGGGTTCGTCACCACAGGCACACCGTAGGCCAAAGCCTCCAGCACCTTGGTTTTGATGCCACCAGCAAGCTTGGCCGGTACAAGCATAATGCTGGTATTGGTATAAATGCGCTCGAATGCAGGTTCATATCCTGAAAATTGCACATTTTCTACCACAGGGAGGTAGCGGCGCTGACGCCCAAATATGACCAGTGGGGCGTGTGGCCGAAGATCCGTCCAGATTCGAAGCAGATAATCGATCGCCAAGGCGTTTTGCAGTTGAGAATCGCTACCGACAAAAATGAAGCGATAAGGTGTCACCAGGGTCTTCGCTGGAGAAATCGCATGAAACGACTGGGGAATAAAGCCCACCGATCCGCGACCGGCGTGGATCCGGCTTTCCAGAATCGTCGCCTCGGTAGGGGAGGCCAGAATAATTCGGTCGGCGATGGATACGAGTTCTACCTCGGTCCTCTCCAGTGCCGCCGCCTCGCGCTTCACCACCCACCCGGAGATAGGTAGTCTGTTCATTATCCGACTCAATTTACGCCCGACTTTTTTTTCCAGATATCCAAGCTGGAGCCCCTGCTGGGACACATGGGCAGCATGTTCGCTATAACGCCTGGACATCAGATCATCAAAATCCACAAGTAAACGCACACCAGTGCCGTGCCTCCTTGCGGCGCGCACAAGCGACGCGCACCGGACGGTGTCAAAGTAGATGACGTCCGGGTTCACCTCCCGAATGGTCTTTAGGAGCCGCCGCTCCTCCCGTCTACTGCTAAAGAGGACTTCCTGTATGGCCCGGCCGCTAAAAACGGCTTGCGTGACCACAGATGCCAACGACAGTATTTTCCTGACGCCGGTGACGTGGTGAACACGCCCTTTGACCTGATGATCCACTGTTTGATGTACGTCGCCGACGGCTTCCTTCATCTTT
>NZ_JBYCKR010000253.1:0-2127 GCF_057473505.1 Acidithiobacillus sp. TH-A35
TTTTTAAGACTCAGTTCGAATGGCCTTCAAGCGGTCTATTTTCCGGCCGGTTCTCCGACAAGCACCCCACACGTCAAGGCTGCGCGCCTTCGCTTGACAGCCCTCAATAAATCGCCAGCCCGCCGGCTACCTGGACTAGAAGTCGAACTCACGGTTCGGACCTTGAGCCACGTCGCCCCAAATCCTGTTGGGCAATTCATGACGACTGAAAAATACCAAGTGATAGAGCGGTCGATTTCCTTCGTCGCGCACCAGCGGCATGCGCCGACTGATCGAAAACCCAAGACCGCGCACCAGCCCACACCAGTAATCAAAGAACGCTTCGTCCGCGTCACCGCGCACGAATGCCACCGGGTCGATATGGTCACGCCAGCCAGGTGCTGCCGCATCGAAACGAGCCCGCTCCGGGTTGTATTCCATCAGCACATTGCGCCGCAAATCCATGGTGCTGAAGTGGACCGCGAAATCAACGAACTTCAGCCGCGCCAGCTTCTCGATCACGCTGAACGACAGGTACTGCAGGTTGTAGGGATCAAGGTACGCAAGGCACAGGGCGCCCTTCGGAATCCTGGGAAGCACTTGATCCACTGTGGACTCGGCAGCGCCCGGCAGAGCTGTTGCCGGCGCCCCCATCGCCTGCAGTCGCTCCGCGCAGGCCGATGCCCGCGACGCATCCAGATCACCGACGAAACACGACGTCCATGCCACATTGTCCCGAAGCGAGTGCTGCCATGCGATTTGCGCGCCACCAGGGCGGGTCATCGTTTCACCCTTGACCTGAATGCGTCCGGGGCCACAGAACAGATCGACGTAGACGCGCTGCTTGAACTTCTCTCTCGCCCTCCTCGTGCCTTCCACGTACTTGGCCAGAAAGGTGTGCTTCATCTCTGGCACCCACCGGCCAACACCCTCGCCGGCCCGCCCCAATTCCACCGGCAGATGTGGCAAAGGATCATCATTGCGAGCGAGGGAAAAACTCACAGCCCACCCCTTTGCGAAACGAAGAACAGGGAGCCCTGCCGGTTTCGTTCGATCCAGTCCGTATCCCGCATGTACCGTGCAAGCCGCCGAACTGTCCCGTCCTCGGACCGGATCACGATGTCCTTCTCGCCAGACAACCTTTGAAGCGCGTCCTTGTACATGAGCGACGTGCCCGGGGACGTATTGCAGGTCGAGGCGTAAAGCTCGCCTATCTGCACAGGCTGCGCCCGTTTGAAAATGTTCTCCGCCAAATGCTGCGGCAACACGTCGGCGGACAGGTTCTGTGCCACATCGTCGAACACGAATCCCCCATCGAACTCCTGGCGGAAACCCATCATGTGGGTTGCAAGCATGTCCAGGCCCGGGCCGCCATAGTGGATGGAATGGTTCTGGTGTTCCCAATGCACCTGCTTCATCACATCCTGCGCCCGCGGGTGTCTTGAAAGATGCACAAGCCAGTATTCGCCTTGACCACTCCCCTCCCCACGAATGAAGAAGGGCGTGAAGTACTCCGCTCCGCAATCCTTCACCAACGCCTGGTACAACGCGGCCTGAATGAAACGCCGCCAGTCCGCCGAGCCCTCTTCCTTGATTTGCTCGATCGTTCTCCCCAACGCCGAGCGAATGTCGATGGCCAGCTTGCCGGAGACCTTGTCTGTGAACTCATCGTTGGTGTAGGTAGCGAAAGCCGAGACATGGAACGTCAGGACCACTTCGCTCTTCGGTGACTCGGCAAATATCTGCTGAATCAGGGGTGCCGGCACTTCGCTGTACCCATACTGGTCCAGAAAGAAAAGAGCCGTGTGGGCCAATGGCGTATGAGCCTTGATCAACCGAAACACCGTCGGCGACGCCGAGGCAAAGTCGTCATGAATGACGTGGATCGACTGGCCGATTTGCGCGCCGTATCCTCTGTCGTGCAACACCTGCTTCAGGTGCGATAACGCGCGGGCATCCTTGTCGATGAAGATGTAGCGCACATCCAGTTCAATGGGTTTGGTTCTCTGGGCATTGACTCGGACACTGGCCTCCCGAACGGCATCCAGCATGCGAAGCGGAGAACCGAGGATTTCTGTGCCTCGCCCTTTGAGCGTGTAGAGCCCGCCCCCGCAGAATCCATCAACCAGCGTGATCCGCAGCCGCTCT
>NZ_JBYCKR010000254.1:0-3457 GCF_057473505.1 Acidithiobacillus sp. TH-A35
CATCAGTGGCCCCCCCTGTAAACCTGGAAAAATCAGGGAGTTCACCTTCTTGGCATACTGTTCCCGACAGAGGATCAAACCACCGCGGGGTCCGCGCAAGGTTTTGTGGGTGGTGGAGGTGACAAAATCCGCATGGGGCACCGGACTGGGATGCAGACCCGCGGCCACGAGACCGGCAATGTGCGCCATGTCCACCAGCAGATAGGCGCCGATGCTGCGGGCAATCTCACCGATGCGGGCGAAGTCGATAACGCGTGAGTAAGCGCTGGCACCCGCGACGATCATCTTCGGACGTTCCTGCTCCGCCTGCTCCGCCATGGCGTCATAATCGATACGGCCATCTTCCGCGCGCACCCCATAAGCCGCAACCTGAAAGAGTTTACCGGACACGTTCACCTTGGCGCCATGGGTCAGATGGCCACCGTGGGCCAAACTCATACCCATAATCTTATCGCCAGGCTGGAGCACGGAAAGATAGACCGCCTGATTGGCCTGCGAACCGGAGTGGGCCTGGACGTTGGCATGTTCGGCGCCAAAAAGCTCCAAGGCACGGTCAATGGCCAACTGCTCGGCAATGTCCACATACTCGCAGCCGCCGTAGTAGCGCTTGCCCGGATAGCCTTCCGCATATTTATTGGTCAGCACCGAGCCCTGCGCGGCCATCACCATGGGACTGGCGTAGTTTTCAGAGGCGATGAGTTCGACATGATCTTCCTGGCGCCGAGTCTCCTTGCGCATAGCGTCCCATAGTGCAGGATCGAAATCAGCAATGGTCAGGGTTTTGGAAAACATGGCCGAACTCCTTAGAACTTTAGAAAAAATAGGGGTAAACACTAATGGATGCACGCGATCACGGCAAGGGTGAAAAATTGGCGCATGCCATGAATTTCTTTCATCCTATGTCCATGGTCGAGACACGCCTTGGATTCAGATCTTGATGCGCACTGGCTGTGGGTGGCCCTGTAAAACGAACTTCGGTGCCGCCTTTTCTTTCTTGCCACGGCGTGGCCGCTGTTTGTCCGCAAAAATATCCTGATAGGCCACATAAATGACCGGCGGACCAAGCACCCAGACCACCAAACCCAGCCACAACTGCGAGAAGGACGGCATCAATACATTACTGATCAAAATAATCGCCCAGAGGGCGATGAGAGGATCGCGCAGTTCCGGCCGGAAAATCAGCGTTAGGGTAGTTTCCACCTCAGACTCCAGCCAGCCATGTCCTTTGTGCAAGGCCAGGGCTATCCCGAAAAAGGCGGGCGAAAACCAGAAGTAGGGCATGAGCGCGAGGTCGGAAAAACGCTCGCCGAAAGCAAACCACCAGCCCCAAAATCCCTGCCCCAATCCCGATCCGTCATTCCAGGGCATCCGGATCCCCGCGAGAATTCCTCCCATGACCACCACATCCTGGCCAAATTCGAAAATCATGCCAAACACCGCGAACACCATGCCCCACAACACCGCCACATGCAGTGCGTGCCGAATTTGCTGCGGGGTGTATTCCTCCCCCTCACTGCGCCCGGCGATGCGCAGACCGACCAGCAGTCCAAGCGGTGCCAGCGCGTCCATAAGCCAACCCGGGAACGGAATGGCGGTGAAGAGCATAGCCCCTGCGGCGAAGGCGAGCCAAGGCTTGGGGCGCGCCGCCACCAACTCGGCCCCTCCTTCCACCCAGGTCACCATTCGATTCAACCATTTCCAAGCCAAAGCGCTGCTCCCGGACTGAAGGCAATCGAGCTGCGCACCACTCTCGTGCCAGATCGAGACAATCCTTTGCCATTTTAGCCAAGAATATGCGCCATTACAAAAACCGGTTCGCCCAGGCAGTCGCGACGCTATCTTGTGGCCAGCGGCTGGCGCGATTAGACTCTTTCAGCTTTCCCTATAAAACAAAGTGCGCAATGCCAGCAGAAATACCCGCTGATTCCGTAGGACTGGTAACCCCGCAGACCGTGACCTTTTCGGCACCTCTGGAGTTGGAGTGTGGCCGCGCCCTGCCCGGCTACACCCTCAGCTATGAGACCTACGGCACCCTCAATGCACAGCGGAACAATGCCATCCTGCTCTGCCACGCCCTTTCCGGCGACCACCATGCGGCCGGTTACCACAGTATGGACGATCGCAAGCCGGGCTGGTGGGAGCACCTGCTGGGGCCAGGTAAGGCCATGGATACTGAGCGCTTTTTCTTCGTCTGCGCCAACTTCATCGGCTCCTGCAAAGGCTCGACGGGGCCGGCCAGCATCAATCCGGAAACAGGCACACCCTGGGGACTGGATTTCCCCATGGTCACGGTGCGCGACTGGGTGAAGACTCAGGCAGAGCTCGCTGACCATCTGGGTATTGCGCAGTGGGCAGCTGTCGTCGGCGGTAGCCTGGGGGGCATGCAGGTCATGCAATGGACGATGGATTACCCGGAACGCTTGCGTCATGCGGTCGTTATCGCCGCGGCATCCAAGCTCACTGCGCAGAACATTGCATTCAACGAGGTCTGCCGCCAGGCCATCATGACCGATCCGGACTTTCATGGCGGACGCTACTATGCCCACGACACCAAGCCCCGGCGCGGACTGTCACTGGCGCGCATGATCGGACACATCACCTACCTTTCCGACAATGCCATGCGCACCAAGTTCGGCCGCGACACCCGCGGCGGCAAGGCCTTTTCCTTCGGCTTCGACGTGGATTTCGAGGTAGAGAGTTACCTGCGCTATCAGGGCTCCAGTTTTGTTGAGCACTTCGATGCCAACAGTTATCTCTACATCACCAAGGCGTTGGACTACTTTGATCCGGCCAACGCTTTTGGCGGGAATCTGGCCGAAGCGTTCGCCTCAACACAGGCAGCCTTTCTGGTGATCTCCTTCAGTTCAGACTGGCGCTTCTCGCCGGAGCGCTCGCGTGAAATCGTGCAGGCCCTGTACACCTGCAATCGGGATGTCAGCTATACCGAGATTGAGGCGGAGCACGGCCACGATTCTTTCCTGATGCCCATTCCACAATATAGGGCCGTGCTCCGCGCCTATCTGGGGCGCGTTGCTGAAGAGGTGGGAGCATGACTCTGCGTAAGGATCTGGCGATCATTGCCGACTGGATTACGCCGCAAAGCCGCATCCTCGACCTGGGTTGCGGGGAGGGCGAACTGCTGGCCTACCTGCGCGCTGAAAAGGGCGTGCAAGGTTATGGCGTGGAAATTGAGGAGGCGCGGGTGGTGGCGGCCATACGCCGCGGCATACCGGTGATTCAACAGGACCTCGATCAGGGTTTGCGTAATTTTGCCGATCACAGCGTCGATACGGTAGTCCTTTCCCTGACCCTGCAAGCCTCAACCTATCCGCGTGAACTGCTGTTGGAGATGCTGCGGGTCGGACGCGAGGTCATCGTCACCTTTCCCAATATGGGGCACTGGCATGCACGCTGGCAACTGGGTGTCCGTGGCCGCATGCCCATGACAGACGTTTTA
>NZ_JBYCKR010000255.1:0-5076 GCF_057473505.1 Acidithiobacillus sp. TH-A35
GCATTATACGGATCGTGCCCTTCAGCATTTCCCCAACCCATGACGGCTTTTATTGAGGTCGATTACCAGTTTCCCGCCGGGGTAGACGCCCGGCGGCAGGCGCAGGCCATTGCCATCGGCCAGACTGCAGGGAGCTGGGATGCACGCTTTCAGCACCGGGAGGCGCAGTTGCGCGGCCATCTGGGGGAAGTGATCGCCATTGCCGAACTTGCGGCTGGGCGGCATCAGGCCACGGTGCGCTTCCCCGCCGCCAATGTGGATGGTCGTCTCGGCAGCCTCCTCACGATGATTTTCGGCAAATACTCTCTGGCGGGTCCCGCGAAGGTAACGGCGATCCGTCTGCCGGAGCGCTTCGGACAGGCGCCGCGCTTCGGGCTGGATGGCATCCGCGAACGACTGGGGGTACAGGAACGGCCCTTGGTTATGGCCATCTTCAAACCGGCACTGGGGCTGACGGCGGCGGACCATGCCGCGATTCTGGCGGAGGTTGCCGTTGCCGGGCTGGATGTCATCAAGGATGACGAAATCCTCCCGGACCTGCTGATGGCGGCGACCCTGGCGCGCTGGGAGGCCTGCGCGCCGGTGATCGCGGCGCGGCGTGATCAGACGGGTCGTGATTTGCTCTATGCGGTGAATCTCTCGGGGAATGCCCAGCAGGTGCAGACGCTGGCGCTGCAACTGGTGGCCGCCGGCGCTAATGCGCTGCTCCTGAATGTGCTGGCGTATGGTTTTCCGGTACTGGAGGCACTGGCCGCCGATCCCGACATCGATGTGCCGATCTTCACCCATCCCTCCCTGGCGGGCGCCTGGTGTGGCGCGCCGGATTACGGTTTTGCCTATGGGGCCTTGCTGGGTACGTTGATGGCCTATGGTGGCGCGGATGCGGTGCTCTATCCGGCCCATTATGGCAGCCTGCCTTTCGCCGCGGCGGACGAATGGGCCATCGTCGCCGCGCTGCGGGCGCGGGGCGTGGCGCCGGTGCCTTCGGCGGGCGTGCATCCCGGCATGGTGGGGCGCATCCTCGATGACTATGGAACCGAGGTCATCCTCAATGCGGGGACCGGGATTATGGACCATCCCCAGGGCCCCGCGAGTGGGGTGCTGGCTTTTCACGAGGCCATCGAGCGCTGGCAGCATGCGGCGCCGCGCGCTCTGGAAGATTTGCCCGCCGGACCCCTGCGGGCGGCGGTGGAAAAATGGGGGCAGGGCTGATGCAAAGGGCCATTTTTTGTGACTTCGACGGCACCATCACCGAGGCCGAAGTTTTCGTGGCCCTTATGCGCCATTTTGCGCCGGAGGCCGCCGCCCGGGTGCTGCCGGAAATCTATGCGCAGCGTCTGACCCTGCGCGATGGCTTGCCCCAGGTGCTCGGCACCATCCCCGCGCGGCGCTGGCCGGAGTTGGAGGATTTTGTACAAGGCACGGCGTTGCGTCCGGGGCTGGCCGGGTTGCTGGCCCATGCCAAAAAGGCCGATATCCCCTTTATCGTCGTCACCGGCGGTTTCACGCGCATGGCCGAGATCGTCCTCGCCCCCTATCGTCAGGAAATTTACGCCATCCATGGTCTTGAGGCAGATATCACCGGCGAATACCTGCGGGTGTTCTCGCCCTGGCAGGATGACCATGAACTGGTGGCCAAGGCCGCCGTGACCGCGCACTATCAACCCGAGGATGCCGTCTGCATTGGGGACTCCATCACCGATTTGCGGGTGGCCCGGCAGTGTCCCCTGGTTTGTGCACGGGACCGTCTTGCGGAATATCTGCGGAAGGAAGGGAGGGCCTTCCTGCCCTTTGATGATTTTCGGGATGTGAGCGCTGCCCTTGCGCAACGCGGCTGGTGGCGGGTGCCTGCCCATGCACCATGATCCGCGTACCCATCTCGCGGCGGCGGCCCGCGATTTTTATGCGCGGGGCTGGATGCTGGGCACCGCGGGCAACCTGTCGGCACGCAGCGATGCAGACGCTTTCTGGATTACCGCCAGCGGTCGCCCCAAGGATCAGTTGGGCGCCGGGGATTTTGTCCTGGTGAATTTGCGGGGTCGGGTTGTGCAGGCGCCGCCGGGACGTAAACCCTCTGCCGAAGTCGCCATCCACGAGGTGGTCTACCGGCATGTGCCTGACGCCCGGGTCATTTTCCACGTCCACTCGGTCGAGGCCAATCTCTGCGGGCACTTTGCGCAGCAGGGCCGGTTGCGCCTGCCAGCTCTGGAAATGCTCAAAGGTCTGGGCGTGCCCGATGCCGAGCCGCAGGTGGATCTGCCGGTCTTCGCCAATCATGTGAACGTCACCCAAATTGCCGAAGATATGGACAAGGCCTTTTCCCAGGCGCTGCCTCGCGTTCCCGGTGCGCTGATTCATCAGCACGGGGTGACGGCCTGGGGCCTGGATTTCCTGGCGGCCAGGCATCATCTCGAATTGTTGGAATACTGTTTTCGTTATCTCGTACAGGCGAAAGCCCTCGCTATAGGAGTCTAGGATGAGTCAAGCCCTTCTCACCGTCATCGGCGAAGATCGCCCCGGTATCGTCGCCGCTGTCACCCAAGCCCTGTTCACTGCAGACTGCTCCATCGGTGATGCCTCGATGATGCGTCTCGGTGGTTACTTCACCATTATGCAGGTCATCGATTATCCGCGTGATCTGGGTTCCGTGGAAATGGCGCTGGACCCGGCCATCAAACGCCTTAATCTGCGGGTGCATCTGGACCCTATCTCCAGCGTGGCGCTGACCGCAGATATGCCGAACACCCGGGTCACCGTTTACGGGGCCGATCATCCGGGCATTGTCGCGGGCGTCACCGGGGCCCTGGCGGCCATCGGTTTCAATGTGATTGATCTGGAAAGCGAGAGTTCCGGCAGTGCCGAGCGGCCACTCTATGTGATGGTCATTCAAGGCTATGCGCCAGAGGGTGTGGAGAGTGTCCGCAAGGCCGTGGTGCCGTTGCGGGAGAGGGAAGGGGTGGAAATCGGTGTGCATCCCATCGAGGCGGCGGTGTTCTGATGGCGGTGCTTTCCATTCTGACCTATCCGGACCCCAGACTGCAGCGCAAGGCCGAGCCGGTCAGCGTATTTGACGACGATCTGCACCATTTTATCGATGATCTGACGGAGACCATGTATGCCGGTCCGGGGGGTGTGGGTATCGCGGCGCCACAGGTGGACCGTCCGCAGCGCATCGTGATCGTCGACGTGCGTCCCAAACTGGGGGAGGACTGCCACGGGCTCATGGTGTTGATCAATCCCGAGTTGGCGGCGTGGGAGGGCATGGCGGTGGGCCGGGAAGGTTGCATGTCGGTGCCGGACTTTACCGGCAACGTCATCCGCGCCGAACGCATACAAGTGCAGGCGCAGGATGCCTCGGGACGAGAGCGGAGTTATGAGTGCGAAGGCTTCGAGGCTCGAGCCATCCAGCATGAAATGGATCATCTCGACGGTTTTCTTTTTCTGGACCGACTGGTCTCGCGGAAGATTGATCTGTTCCGGCGGAAGCAGTACCAGAAATAAATCCCTACCTCTCGCGGACGGCGCGTCCTGGTGCCGTCCGTTTTCATCCGCTCACGGGTTTTAAAGCGTGCGCTTCAAACGCCGGGGGCTTTGATATGCCCTGCACGGAATCCCACACCAGCACACGACTCGAATGCACCACCCGCCTTGCTACCGCAAGGGGTGATCGTCGCGCTTACGCCACCGGGCGCGCGTTCGGTTCGTGGAGCGCGTGTCGATCAGGCGCGAGAGCCATGCCTCCGCCGGACTACCGTTACGCCCAATTTTAGTGCGATGCACTTTAATGGCGCACTTTAATAGTGCGTTTTAAATGTTGGTGTTCTTTCGATGAGAATATCGCAATGATTCATATGATATTTATAGTATGGGATTCCTGGCATTGATATTGCTACCTGTTCCTACAGGTATCACAACGGAATCAGTAGCGATGACATCCACAAAACACACCTGCACAACTATTACCTCAATGCATCCACTGTATTTACAACTGAAAGAGCAAATACGGTCCAGTATTCTGGATGGAACGTACCCACCACACTCTCAGATGCCATCGGAAAGTGACATGGTCAAATTCTTTAACGTGAGCAGAACCACGGTGAGGCAAGCACTGAGAGATCTGCAATCAGATGGTCTGATATTTAAAGTCCCCGGTAAAGGTTCATTTGTTTCCAGACCGAAAGCTACACAAGAATTAATTTCCCTCCAGGGCTTCGGCGAGGCCATGATAGCAAAAGGGCATGAGACATTTTCGACGTTTCTTGGCGCAAGGGAAATAATCGAGAATAGTACAGTAAGATCGAAATTGAAATGTGAAAGTGCGGATATTATGGAAATTAGAAGGTTACGCTACTTGAATAGGGAACCGATATCTGTAGACATTACTTATGTGCCAAGCAGTATTGGTAGGCGATTAATTCTAGAGGACCTCGCGACGCAAGATATCTTTGTCATCCTGGAAAATAAGTATGGTCTTCAGCTTGGCCGTGCGGAGATTCAATTGGAGTCAATACTGTCAGATGATGCACTTTCTCGGCTTCTGAAAATAGAGGCAGGATCTCCCATTCTCAGAATGGAGCGGCTCACTTACACGGCGGAAGACGTACCCATTGATTATGAGCACATTTATTATCGTGGTGACGCATTGAAATATATGATCAGTCTTAGGCGTAATTGAGAGGGCGGACGAATGAGTGCGGAATATGCGGAAAAGGAAGTTGACATTCTTGTGGTGGGCGGAGGTACTGCCGGACCCATGGCGGCGATCAGAGCCAAGGAAGCTAATCCACGGCTAAACGTCATGCTCATTGAGAAGGCAAATGTAAAGCGAAGTGGGGCGATATCCATGGGCATGGATGGCTTGAATAACGCGGTGATTCCAGGGCATGCTACTCCTGAGCAATATGTACGTGAAATAACCATTGCCAATGACGGGATTGTAAATCAGAAAGCTATATTGGCTTACGCCAGTAATAGTTTTCAGATGATTCAAAGACTGGACAAATGGGGGGTGAAATTTGAAAAAGACGAGACGGGTGAGTTTGCAGTAAAAAAGGTTCATCACCTCGGAAACTATGT
>NZ_JBYCKR010000256.1:0-3433 GCF_057473505.1 Acidithiobacillus sp. TH-A35
ACTGAGCACCGCCTGTAAAGCGGCCTCGGTGGTATCCTCACCAAAGGCCACTGCGGATGCCGCATGGCCATGGTCCACACTGACCCGGGCGCAAGCCATGGCCTGGGCGCCGGTACCGGTGCCGAGGGCATGCTGGTCGAACTGCTCCACCTCGGCACGAACGCCCCAACTCTGGATCAGGGCATCGACCAAGGCACCTACGGCACCGCTCCCCTTGCCCTGCAAAATATGCGGCTGTGCCTCCGAGCCAACCACCACGGTCGCTGCGACCTGCTCCCCTTCCCGGCTGAGACGATAGCGGCGCATGTGCCAGTCTTCCGCGGGATGGCAGTAATGGCTCTCGAACAGGGCGAAAATCTGCGCTGAGGTGACTTCACCGGTCTCCTGCTCGGAAGCCGCCTGCACTACGGCGCTGAAGTCCTGCGCCAACCAGCGCGGCAAGGAAATACCGTGGTCGCGCTCCAGCACATGGGCGACACCGCCCTTCCCGGACTGGCTGTTGATGCGCACCACCTCCTCGTACTTGCGCCCCAAATCGGCGGGATCGACGGGCAGATAAGGCACCTCCCAGACAGCATCTTCCCGTCCCCGCCGATGGTGCATGCCCTTGCGAATGGCGTCCTGATGACTGCCGGAAAACGCCGTGTAGACCAGTTCGCCAAACCAGGGATGGCGCGGCGGCACGACCATACCCGTACACGCGGTATAGATCTCCGCGATTTCCGTGCCTATGGACATATCCAGTTGCGGATCAATGCCCTGAGAGTAAAGATTCATGGCCATGGTGAGAATATCCATGTTGCCGGTGCGCTCGCCGTTGCCGAAGAGGGTGCCCTCCACCCGGTCAGCACCGGCCAACACCGCAAGTTCCGCCGCCGCCACCGCGCAGCCGCGGTCATTGTGGTTGTGAACACTGATTTTCACGTGCTCCCGCCCGCGCAAGTGGTCGCAGAACCATTCAATCTGGTCCGCGAAGACGTTGGGTATGGACGACTCGACGGTGGCGGGCAGGTTGAGGATCACCGCCTGCCCCTGATCAGGCCGCCAGACCCCATTGACCGCCTCGCAGACATCCACCGCATAATCCGGCTCGGTGGCACTGAAGCTCTCCGGCGAATACTGAAAGACCCATTCCGTCTCTGGATAGCGTGCGGCCCCGGCCTTCACCCACTCCGCGCCATGCACGGCAATGGCTTGGATGCCCTCCCGATCCAGGCCAAACACCTGCTCGCGCTGGGCCGGGTTGGTAGAGTTGTAGACATGGACAATCGCCCGCCGCACCCCTTTCAACGCCTCGAAAGTGCGGTCAATCAGGGCTTCTCGCGCCTGGGTGAGCACCTGGATGGTCACCTGCCCAGGGATACGGTCTTCTTCAATGATGCGCCGCACAAAGTCAAAGTCGGGCTGGGAGGCGGCGGGAAAACCCACCTCGATCTCCCGAAAGCCCATACGCACCAACAAATCGAACATTTGGAGCTTTTGCTCGACGCGCATGGGGGAGACCAGTGCCTGATTGCCATCGCGCAGATCGACGCTGGTCCAGACCGGCGCGTGGTGCATACGGCGGTTGGGCCAGCGCCGGTCCGGTTTGTGGACGGGCGCGAAGGCGCGGTAACGGCGGTGGCTGAAAGTCCCCATGATCCAATCTCCTGCGGCAAGTGACGATGGACGCAGTATAAGGAAGAAGTCGCAGCAGGTGCTTGCGAATTGGGGCCATAAAAGCGACTATGTCGCATGATTATTGCGCACTAACACCCATTAACGGAGTAATATTGTGCTATGAAGTCGAAAGCCCCTACCAGCGAATTAGATCGCTACGACCGCCGCATTCTGGAGGAGCTACAGCGCGACGGCGGACTCAGCAATCAGCGTCTCGCCGAGCGCATCGGTTTGTCCCCCTCCCCCTGCCTGCGCCGGGTGCAGGCGCTGGAAGAAGCCGGGATCATCCGCAAGCGCGTGGCCCTGCTGGATCCGCAGCGTCTGGGCCTAGCGCTGATGGTGCTGATGCACATCAGCATGGACCGCCATACCCCCGAGCGCTTTGAGCATTTTGAGGCAGAAATTAGCCACTCGCCGGAGGTACTGGAGTGCTACCTCATCACCGGCCATGACGCGGATTACCAGATCAAGGTCGCCGTGCGCGATATGGCGCATTTTCAGGATTTTCTGCTCAATCGCCTGACACGCATCGAGGGGGTGACCGGCGTGCATTCCAGCTTTGTGCTGCGCAGGGTGGTGGATACGACGGAGTTGCCGGTGTATTGATCACCGCTACAGGCCCCAGTCCCGCCAGTCGCGCCAGACCATGGGATTCTGTTAGTACTGCGATATGCTTTGCAAATATCGTGGAGCGGACGTTCAAATCATTCACAGAAAGTTTCAGGCTGACGTGGCGACGCGAACCAACCATTTTCGAAGTGCCGATTCCTCTTCTCGGGAAAGCCCGTCGACCAGATGGCGCTCAATACCATGCACCCGCTCACGGCAGGTCGTCAATAGCGACTTGCCCGTCTCGCTGAGATCAATCTGCTGGATACGACCATGGTGATGATGCGGCTGGCGCACGATGGCCCCGGCGCGTTCCAGGTTGGCGACAATGGTGCTGACCGTTTGCGGGGTGAGGAGAGTCAGGCGTGCGAGATCGGCATTGGAAATGCCGGGATAGGCGGCCAGCATGGTGAGCACGGAAAATTGTGGAGGCGTTACACGCAGGTCGGCGAGCGCCCGTTCCACCCTGTGCCGGTACGCCCCCGCAGCCTGCCGCAGCAGGTAGCCCAGATAACCATTTTCCCCGCGTTTGCCCTCTCCCACTTGAGGGACGAGGGGTTTTGGCGCTGCGTCGTCCATATTGTAAGCACTATGATATATTGTTAGAGTCCTGATACTACCTGAACCGCCTCATAAGGAACAAGCCATGTCCACAGAGCATGCCCGTATTGCCTACCTCTCCTTCACCAAGACCGCGCCCGAAGTGTACGCCGCACTCCTGGCGATGGGGAAAGCGGTCGATGATTCCGGCCTCGAAAAAAACCTGACGGAACTTATCAAGGTGCGGGTATCGCAAATCAACGGCTGTGCGTTCTGTATTCAGTACCACCTGAACGTCGCCCGCCAAATCGGTGTGGAAGCGGTCAAGCTGGATCTGGTCGCGGGCTGGAGGGATGCCGGTATTTTTTCTGCACGGGAGCAGGCCGCTTTGGCGTGGGCGGAATGTCTGACGGCGCTCACGACCCAGGGGGCGCCCGACGCCGTCTATGAGACACTGCAGTCTCAGTTCACGGAAACAGAAGTGACGTTCCTGACGGTGGCCATCGGTGCCATCAATCACTGGAATCGACTGGGTGTTGGTCTGCGATTTTCGCCGCCGCCCCCTCGCACGGGGAGTCACATATGATTCCAGCGGAGAACGGCCCGGGGAACAGCGGGGTTGTCT